>DATCLO010000147.1:0-11218 GCA_036563875.1 Cyclobacteriaceae bacterium | reverse complement strand
CCCACTGCCTACTGAGCAGACAACCCACTCTCCATCCGAATAATATACCTCCCCGCGCTCCACGGGTCGTCGTGGTAGAATCCGGACAAAATCCGATGGGTTATTTGCTCGATAATAAGCTCATCATCGGACTTACCCTTCTTCCCCCGCCAAAAAACGCGGTTGGGATGGCGTTTCATGTCTTCAACGTAGCTTTTGGCGTGTTGGTACTGGTCGTCAGTGAATTCTATGACGAAGCAGGTTCTTACTTTCCGGGTATTCATGGCACGGAAACTTTTGCAATTGTAATGCCGTTCTTGATCTGCCCATATTAGCCAAAAGCGGCCCTGAAAATCAAGTATTTGCCCGTTTACGGGCATTTCTGTTCGCCGCTGGTACAGTGGGGATTTCCTGATAAATTTGAAGGTCGATGACGGATTGCAGCGTATTTACATTGTCTAACGGGATTCGGGTCGTCCATCGCCAAACCAATACCGATATCGTCCATTGTGGAATGTTCCTGGAAATTGGCAGTCGCGACGAAACCCCCGAAAACCAGGGGATAGCACACTTTTGGGAACACATGGCCTTTAAAGGCACCCGCCGCCGGAAGGCTTTTCATATTATTAACAGCCTGGATTCCATAGGGGGAGAGTTAAACGCTTTTACCGAAAAAGAAAAAGTCGTATTCTATGCGTCTGTGCGTCAGGCGTTTTTCGAACGGGCTATTGACATCATCAGTGACATCACCTTCCACTCGGTTTTCCCTGCCCACGAAATCGAAAAGGAGCGTGGTGTCATCCTTGAGGAAATGGCCATGTACCGCGACGATCCCGACGACACGCTGCAGGACGAATTCGAAGGCCTGATCTTCCACCGCCACGCCCTGGGCATGAATATCCTGGGTAGGGAGGAAACAGTGCGGTCGTTCCGTCGCCGCGACTTCACCACATTCATTTCGCAACACATCAATACGCATAAGATTGTCTTCTCCTGCGTGGGGAACATATCGCGCGACAAACTTGAACGCCTGGCGCGCAAATACCTGGAAGGCGTTCCGCGTCGTGCGGGAAGGACGAACCGTAAAAGCTTCATGTCGTACCGACCGCGCGAATCCGGTTTGCGACGCCCTGTTAAGCAAGCGCGATGTGCTATCGGTCGCGAAGTGTTTTCGCTGCACCATCCGAAGCGTATACCATTCTATGTGCTCACCAACCTGATAGGTGGTGTGGGAATGAACTCACGACTGAATATGGTCCTGCGCGAAAAATACGGGTACGTTTACTCCATCGACGCGCATTACGTTCCATATTCTGATACCGGACTGTTCGCCATCACCTTTGGCACCGAACCGAACCAGTTGAACAAGTGCATCCGGCTCGTGAACAGAGAGTTGAAGCGAGTGGCTGATACCCCTCTCGGAAAACGTCAACTCGCTGCCCTGAAAGAACAGATCAAAGGTCAGCTGGCTCTCAGTGAAGAGAACAACCTGAGTCTCATGCTCATGATGGGGCGGAGTATCCTCGATTTCGGCAGAGTGCCGCCACTTTCAGAAGTCTATCACAAGATTGACGAGATTACAGCGTTAGAGCTGCAAGACCTCGCACAGGAGGTCTTTGTCCCGGATCGGCTTAGCTACTTGGTCATGGAGCCCTCCGGCAATGGCGCTTCCCCCAAAGACAATTGATATGGACATCATTCAGCCGGAACTCCAGCGGTACGCTGAGCGTCATACGTCGCCTGAGAGTTCATTGCTTGAAAAGATCAATCGCGACACGCACGCGCAAGTGCTCATGCCGCGGATGTTAAGTGGTCACCTGCAGGGGAGGTTCCTGGCGATGATCAGTCATATGATCAAACCCCGGACGATCCTGGAGATTGGCACCTACACCGGGTATTCGGCATTGTGCCTCGCGGAGGGGCTGGTGGATGGGGGAACGCTGATCACCATCGACAAGAACGAAGAGCTGGAGGACCGCGTGCGGTCTTACTTCGAGCAGGCTGGAATGAGTCAGCGGATAGACTACAGGATCGGTGATGCTACACAGATCCTCCCAACGTTGGACATGAAGTTCGACCTCGTCTTCATCGACGCTGACAAAGAAAATTACAGCAATTACTATGACATGGTCATAGATAAGTTAAATTTGAAAGGAATTATTTTGGCGGATAATGTGCTGTGGAGCGGAAAGGTTCTCGACGAGAACCCTGACAAGGACACGAGGGCGATCAAAGCCTTCAACAAGAAGGTGACGGAAGACCCCAGGGTAGAAAACGTCCTGCTTCCGATCCGTGATGGTATCATGATGATCCGCAAGCTGAACTGAGTCACGTATTTTTTTCTGACTGGATGAAGTACCTTTTTTCCGCTCTTCTGGCGATGCCCTTGTGGTGCGCGGCACAGTCGCCGCAAGTTCCCCACAAAATGACTTTCGCGGGCATGACCCTCACGATACGCGACGATGCCCGCCGCGAAATCCAGGCCGACGTCGACGCCCTGACGCGCTCGCCACGCCACTTTAACATAAAAGTGGAGCGTGCGAAAACTTATTTCCCTATAATCGAAAAGATCTTCGCTGAAGAAAATCTTCCTGACGACTTCAAGTACCTGGTGCTGCAGGAAAGCGCGCTGATCCCGGATGCGGTGTCAGTTTCCCAGGCCGTCGGTTTTTGGCAGTTCAAGGATTTTACTGCGCAAGAAATGGGACTTCGCGTCGATCGCCATGTCGACGAGCGAATGAATATTGTCTCCTCTACGCGCGCCGCTGCTCGTTATATCAAAAAGAACAACTATTACTTCAACAACTGGTTGTATGCACTGCAGGCCTACCAGATGGGAGCAGGCGGCGCTATGAAGGCGGTGGGTGAAGGAAAACCCGGCGCCAAACATATGGAAATCACAAGCAAGACTTATTGGTACGTTAAGAAGTTTCTTGCTCACAAGATTGCATTTGAAGGTGCAGTTGCTGGTCCCGGCCAAGTAACCGTGGCAGCCCTGCCCAGTTCGGGACACCGCTCGCTGAAGGAAGTCGCGCGCGCTGCTTCAATTTCCGAAGACGAACTTCTTGCCTACAACAAGTGGGTGCGCAATGGCAATATTCCCGATGATAAGGCATACACTATCCTGGTTCCTGTTAACAACAACACGCAGGAGTTTATTGCGTCCGTGCAGGCTGAGATCCCGAAGGCTGCGACAGTGGCATCAGCAACAGCGCCCGCTCCGACTGCCAGTCGCGCACCTGAACCTCAGGGCATCAAGAGTATCAACGGTGTACCCGTTATAGCAGCGCGACAGGGAGAAACGGCAGCGGCACTGGCTAAACGTGCTGGCATATCGGTGTCGAAGTTTCTTCGCTACAACGATCTCACGAAAGGACAACGTCTTATTGCCGGTGAATACTACTTTACAGCAAAGAAGCGCGCCCGTGCCGAGGAGCAGTACCACAAGGTACGCGCGGGTGAGACACTTTGGGCTGTGAGTCAGCGTCACGGCATCCGCCTCAGCAGTCTGCTGCGGTTTAACCGGATGGACCGCGACGAAAAGCTCAGTGAGGGAACCATGCTTTACCTGACGAGCAGAAGGCCCGCCGACGAACGTCATGTAGAGGAGGTGGTGGAAGTCGACCGCGGAAGCGTTTTTGCCTGGTCGGCCGATCCTGCAGAGACAACTTCATCCAGGCAGAGTCGCGCCGAACAACGACCTGTTTCCAGGATTGAAGAACCAATTACCCGAGAAGTGCGTGAAACGGTCGAGCCCCTTCCTGCTCAGGATCCGGAACCGAAAGAGAATAGACCTACCGTTACCTACTCGCCTGGGGAATCAGACGATTCTGAAACGAGACAGCCGGCGACTGTTCCTGCTGGCAGTGACAAACACGAAGTGCTTCCCGGCGAAACCTTATATGCTATCTCACGCCAATACCAGGTGTCGGTATCGGACCTCGTACGGTGGAATAGTTTAGACATGAACACTGCGCTGAAACCTGGTCAGGTGCTCGTTGTAAAAGGTGAGGCAGTAGTGGAGGATAAGACAGCGTCCGCTTCCGGACCAATTATTCACGAAGTGCGTCCCTCCGACACGTTATACAGTGTGGCGCGCAAGTACGGCGTCAGTATTCGCGAGCTCATGGAGTGGAATGGCAAGAGCGATTTTAACATTAGCGTTGGCGAGAAACTGAAAGTCCATCCACGCTGACTGCGGTATCAAAGTCAGGTCTTTACGGGCCTTTCACCCGTTAATGGGGTTATGCAAGTAGGGCCTGTCCGGATTTTGTGCGTTTTTGGCCATTTTATTACGCCTGGCCGGAAAATCTCTTTCTTATCACCAAATTCGCGAAAAAGGATATTTTTGTATTCCTCATAAAAATCTTGTAGCCCAAACCTGACAATGCATACAGATACAAAGTCCATCGACCTGGTAATGCTGGTGGATGACAACGACACGGATAATTTTATCAGTAAGCGCATTATCGAAATAACAGGATTTGCAAAAAGGGTAGAGGTAAAGGGTTCCGGAAAGGCGGCGTTGGATTACCTGCGGGAAAACGAGAATAAACCCGAAAACTTACCCAGCCTGATCTTTCTTGACATCAACATGCCTATTGTCGACGGTTTTGTGTTTCTCTATGAGTTCGAAAAATTCAGCGAACTCGTAAAGAAGAAATGCAAAGTCATCATCCTCTCCAGCTCCGACAACAAGCGCGACATTGACAAAATCGTCAACAACAACCACGTCATCAAGTTTATCACGAAGCCGTTGACGGAAGTGGCGTTGGATGAGATCAAGTTGAATAGCATTTAGGGGTAATCGGTGATAGGTAGTTGGTGGTCGGTGGTGATCCGATGCAGTGATCCGATGTAGAATTCCATGTAGAGACGTTGCATGCAACGTCTCTACTATTGCGCAAACTACTATTACATACCCTACTACACATACCGCGGCTGGAAGTTAGTCCCTATCTCCGCATACCCGCGGTGCTCCCGTCAAATATTTGTATTTTCGCGCAAAAATTTTGCGGACTAATCAGGGAGCAATGAGGACAATCAAGTTGTGCGCGATCATGCTGGGGATCATGGTCGTGGCCGGGGAATTGCGTGCACAAGACACACTCGCGAACCGTGATACAATCAATTACTGGAAGAAAAAATTAGACCTCGGTATTAACGTCAACCAGGCATCGTTCACGTCGAACTGGACGGGCGGTGGTGTGAATTCTATTGGACTGAGCGTTGCGTTTAATTATACAGCGAACTACGCCCGCGGTCCGCACAGCTGGGATAACACCATTGGTCTTCAGTACGGCTTCGTCAAAAATGAAGGGCAAGGATTCCGGAAGACCCTCGACCGCATCTTCTTCGATACAAAGTACGGCTACAGGCTGTCGGACCATTGGAACGCGTTCACGTCACTGAACTTCCTGTCTCAGTTCGCGCCTGGATATACGTACACGCAAACGAATGGCGTCGAAACGGCAACGCATATTTCCGATTTCTTCGCACCCGCATTCATCACTTCAGCGTGGGGTCTTGAATATCACAAGGGTGATCACTTCAAGATGCGCTTTTCTCCTTTCGCACCGCGACTTACCATTGTGAGAGATCCGGAAAGGTTCGTCACGACCGTCGGCGAAAGTCCTTACGGTGTAACGCCACCCGACCAAACGCGATTCGAATGGTTGGCGTTGCAAGTTGTCGCTGAATTCAACAAAGACATCGCCGAAGATCTTAACCTGAAATGGCGATACGCACTGTTCGCCAACTACGAAACGCTGGAATTGGATCAAATCGACCACCGCCTGGAAGTCATGCTCCTCGCAAAAGTCAATAAGTTTATCAATTGCAGCCTCGGTGGTGTCGTCCTCTACGACTACGACCAGATCGACGAGATACAATTGAGTCAGGTGTTTACGCTTGGATTTGCGTACAAATTCCAGAACTACACAGACCCGAAGTAGGTTTCCGTACTATTGCGTAGTGTCCGACTGCCTGCTACTGCCTCCCGATAGCTTTCGGGATGCCCATTGCCAACTGCGGATTTTTTTTATTGACGACGATTTCTCAATTTTAGCTATGGACAAAGCCGCCTTTATCTCTTCCATCCAGAAATCCTACACCTTCAACACTCCCTCTATCTGTCTTGGGGCAGGCGTTCTTAGCGGAGAAATCCTTCCTGAGGCAAAGGTGAACCTGGCGCTTAAGATGATGAATCGCCACGGTCTCGTCACTGGCGCAACGGGATCGGGAAAGACGCGGACGCTGCAACTCATCGCTGAACAACTTTCAGCCGCAGGTGTGCCGGTGTTCATGCCGGACATCAAAGGCGACCTTTCTGGTCTTGCAAAGCCGGCTGCGGAAAACGAGAAACTTACTGAACGGGCGAATGCCATTGGGATTGCTTTCAAACCGGATGGTTTCCCGGTGGAGTTGTATTCTCTCAGCGGGAAGTGTGGCGCCCAGATGCGCGCGACCATCACCGAGTTTGGGCCCGTGTTGCTGAGTAAAATTCTCGATCTCAACGAGGTCCAAACCGGCGTTATGATGATTCTTTTCAAGTACGCCGACGATAAGAATTTGCCGGTCGTTGATCTGCGCGATTTGAAAAAACTCCTGGCGTATTTGTCGGATGGTCCGGGTGCCGCAGAAATTAAGAGTGAGTACGGTACAATATCGTCGTCGACGTCAGGAACGATACTGCGCAAGATTGTGGCGCTGGAACAGGAAGGTATCGAGCACTTGTTTGGTGAGCGTTCGTTTGATATTAACGACCTGTTTCTGAAAGTCGATGGCCGCGGCGTAATTTCTCTATTGAATTTATCGGATGTACAGGATAAACCCCGCATCTTTTCAACGTACATGCTGGCGCTGTTGGCCGAATTGTATGAGAAGCTGCCTGAGGTGGGTGATCTCGACAAGCCCAAGCTTGTTTTCTTCTTTGATGAAGCACACCTGCTGTTCAAGGACGCGAGTGATGCTTTCATGGAGCAGATTGATCAGGTCATACGGCTCATTCGATCAAAAGGTGTCGGCATTTTCTTTTGTACGCAGCTAACGCAAGATGTTCCTGGCTCAGTGTTATCCCAACTGGGAAATCGCGTACATCACGTCATTCGCGCTTTTACGCCCAACGATGTGAAGGCTTTGAAGGAGACCATCAAGACCTTCCCTCACTCGGAGTATTACGACATGCAGCAGCAGTTCACCCAACTCGGCACGGGCCAGGCGTTTATTACAGTACTCAACGAAAAGGGGATTCCTACCGAAACGGTGGTGACTCACCTGCGACCGCCGGCGTCTGTAATGGGACCGCTTGATGAGTCAGAGTACAAGTCGCTGATGACTTCATCAGATGTGTATCGCAAATATCAGGAACAGATCGATCCTGAAAGCGCTTTCGAAATCCTGAGCAGGAAAATGGAAGAAGCGGCGCGTAAGGAAGAGGACCCTGCACCGCGGAAGGCAACATCGCGCCGCGCACAAAAGTCCACGCTCGAAAAAGTACTGCAGTCTTCTGCCGCGCGACAGGTAGGCAGAGAGGTAGTCCGCGGCATTTTCGGAATGCTCTTCGGCAAAACCACCCGCTCCCGTAGCATCTTTTGATATCGGCACGATTTAAATTTTACGCACAACCTTGGATACCGCACTCACCCAACTTCAACGCCTCCCGAGGAAGTACCTGCCAATCACCGAATCTGGGTACGCACTCACAATAGCTTACAACATAAACACCTACGCACGAAAACACGTAAACACCTTATATTTCCCGCACGCCCTGAGATACCAGACAACTTCAACACTTCAACACTTGAGCACTTCAACACCTTATCATGTGGGATGACGACGACGAACCGGATTTCGACCCCGAAGAAGAACGACGGCGGCTCGAGGCTACCCCGATCTTTCAAAAAGCGGAGGAGATCAGGGATCTCACGCAACGTATTGTAGAGACGATGGACAAGAACGATCCCGAATCAGAGATTCAAAGTTCGCTGATGCTGGAGGATTCGATGATCATTCCCGCCAAGATCGCCGGTGCGGAAGCGGTGGATGATTACATTCTGAAAATGGAGAATGCGGTGATTATCAAGATCCACGCCCGTAGCCTGTTAACGCGAACGGCTTCTTTGAAATATTTGGAACTAGTCGCGCCGGCGTATCTACAGTTGCTTCGCGATGAGATCGAAGCCTTCAGGTTATTGTTCCGGAAGTGGGTCGCGTCGTTTGAATTGAATACGACGAAAGAAGGTGATGGCTGGGGGCTGTTTGTTGAAGACGATGATTAGATAGGAAAGGTTTTAACATTCCGTCCCTACGGGACGGTGTCGATCCCTCCATCGATTTTTCTACAAACATTCGGTCCCTACGGGACCGTGAATTGTATGACGAGACCATCAGACGGTGTTCATCGTCACCACCGCATCCCGCTAGGGATGCCATGTTTGTCGAAAGGGTGTTGAGGTAGACGAGCGTCCCGTAGGGACGCAATGTTTGTCCGTGATATCGAGTTTCCTTTGAAAGGTCTTTAACATTCCGTCCCTCTGGGACGGGTTAACCCTCTGTTGTCTTTTCTACAAACATTTGGTCCCTACGGGACCCCCAATTACACAATGAGACAATCAACGTTGTCATTCGGAACTACTGCATCCCGTTAGGGATACCATGTTTGTAGAAAGGGCGTTGATGTGACGTGGGTCCCCGTAGGGACGCAATGTACTCTGCATCTGCAACTAAAAATCTGGATCCAATCCCAGCCGATCCTTCAACTCCTTTAGAATCGGATACTTCTCAACCAGGTGATCAAACTTTTCCTTATTCGTATACAGCAGCTTGCCCGTTTCAATTTCCTTCAGCTCTCCAACAACATTCACGGTTCTGTTTTGAAGACGTGCGCGCAGGAAGGCCACCAGGTCACTTCGTAGGGTACTGAGAATGGTTTCCTGCACGGGGTTGTGGAGATGTACTATGATTTCATGGTCTCTACGGTCGATGGGTTGTGTCAGCAGCTGATACTCTGCCATATTTCGACGACGTGTTTCCGCGAAAGCGTTCCACGCTTCCTGGACATTTTCGTCCGTGAGCTGCTTATCCGCAGGTCCTGCCGATTGCGGCTCGACCGTCTGCGCAACTGCAGCGCCGCCATTACGTGCCGGTTTAGTGGCGCCGACCAGTTCGGATAACCGCGGCGTTTTTAATGAAACGGCGCTTCTCGGCGTTGGAATGGGAGGAGGGGTGGGAGTAGATGCAGATGCACCCCGATGGCTATCTGGGGCAGCTGCAGACGCAGGGGCAGATGCAGAGGCAGAAGTAATGCCGGAGTTGATTGACGGGTCGTCCGCCTGCGTTACACTAATTTTTTTTTTAACCCCGCTTCTGCGAGTTCGGCGGGACGAAGGACGGAGTGAACGTGGGCCATCTTCATGAGACAAAGCTCGATGAGCAGCCTCTGGTTCTTACTCGTTTTGTAATTGATGTCGCACTGACTCGTAAGGTTCAGCCACGTGAGCAGGAGGGAGGACGACGCGGCAATTGCCTGTTCGTGATATTTCTGTTGTACGGATTCGGGGACTTCCAGGAGCTTCACCATGCGCGAGTCCTGCGAAACGAGAAGATTCCTCAGGTGTTCTCCCAGGCCCACGATAAAATTGTGACCATCGAAGCCCTTGCGTAGGATTTCATCCAGGATCAGCAGCGGATCAGTATGGTTTTGTGCCAGCAGGGCATCCACGACGCGGAAGTAGTAATCGTAGTCGAGGATGTGCAGATTGGCCAGCGTTTGCCGGTAGGTGATGCCCTTGCCGGACGAATACGTGACCATCAGGTCGAAAATGGAAAGCGCATCGCGCAGGGCGCCGTCGGCTTTCCTGGCGATCAGGTGAAGCGCTTCGGGCTCTGCGGGAACGTTCTCGCGTTCGGCGATCTTTTGCAGATGTGCTGCAATGTCGGCGATCTGGATTCTGTTAAAGTCGAATACCTGGCAGCGCGACAAAATGGTGGGCAGCACCTTGTGCTTTTCCGTCGTGGCCAGAATGAAAATGGCATATGGCGGCGGTTCCTCCAGCGTTTTGAGAAAAGCGTTGAAGGCCGCGCTGGAGAGCATGTGAACTTCGTCGATTATGTAGACCTTGAAGCGACCGTACTGAGGCGGGTAGCGCACCTGGTCGATCAGGTTGCGGATATCGTCGACGGAGTTGTTGGACGCGGCGTCCAGTTCGAAGATATTCAGCGCGTTGAGTTCGGGCTTGTCTTCAAAGCCGTTGATCAAACGCGCAACGATCCGGGCGCAGGTCGTCTTTCCCACGCCGCGGGGACCGCAAAACAGGAGCGCTTGCGCCAGCTTATTGTTGTCGATGGCATTTTTGAGCGTGGTGGTAATGTGCTCCTGCCCAACCACCTCGTCGAACCCAGTCGGGCGATATTTCCGTGCCGATACGACAAAATTCTCCATGGGCTGGCAAGATAATGGGGCTGAGGGAAATTTCGCAATGTAGATCGGGAATTAGTTCGAGACATACGATGTTATATCGTATATTTGAAAAAGGGAGTAAATGTTTATGAAAGTAACGGCCTTATTACCTGAAGATTTGATCCGGGAAGTTCGAAAAACGAGCGGAGGACGAAATATCACGGAGAGTATTCGCATTGCCCTTGAGGACTACGTCTCCAGGCAACGTCTAAAAAAGGCTATGCAAAAAGTGAAGGAGAAGCCGCTACAATTTTTAGACGATTTTACAGCTGAAAAAGTGAGGTCAAAGAATAGGGAGGCGTGATCCTGGTCGATACGTCGATATGGATCGACTATTTTAAGAGCACTCCCGGATCCGCAGCGGAATCTCTAATTGCTCACTTAGAGAATGAACAGGTGGTGGCGTTGAGCGTGGTTTTCGGTGAACTCTTACAGGGGGTTCGGGATTCACGCGAGGAAAAAATCATTTTAGACCACTGGAGAAATCTTCCTAAGGTCGACGAGTCTGACCTGTTCATCGAGGCCGGAAAACTTTCTTATCGTCATAAGCTTTACTCCGCGGGTGTTGGATTAATTGACTGTTATATTATTGCCGCGGCCAAGACTCATAGATTGGATATCTTGTCTCTGGACAAGAAGTTACTCAACGCGTTCCAGTTAGTTAAGGATCAAAAATGAACTTTCTGGGACGTATATTTGTCTCCTACTTCAGAAATGTTCTTTGACACGCATTAGTCATTCATAATGTCAAAAAGGGGCCGACCGGTTTTGACAGGATTC
>DATCLO010000146.1:0-6660 GCA_036563875.1 Cyclobacteriaceae bacterium | reverse complement strand
AAGCCCTGGGTGGAAGGTCGACGGTTTATGTGTGCTTCAACAAGACGTGCCGCCTTCCCGTCCATACGGTTACGGAAGCCGTTGAACAGGTGAAGGCCGGATGGATTAGCGATTTTTGATTTGATCCCCACGCGATCTGGTCGGGTTAACCAAATCGAAAATCAATAATCAAAATCATGTCCGGACGTCACCATCGATTACGACCAAACACAAACATCGCGTCCCTACGGGACGCACCTCCCACGAACACGCTTTTCTACAAACATGGCATCCCTAACGGGATGCACAGGGGGGTACGCTACAACGAAACTGGGAATCATGATTTCAATGGGCGAATCAAGGTCCCGTAGGGACCAAATGTTTGTAGAAAAACCGACGTGAATTGCAACCCCGTCCCGCTAGGGACGGAATGTTAATATCGTTATCGTAAAGAATCCGACACGTCGAAAGACAAACATCGCGTCCCTACGGGACGCACCTCCCATCAACACCGCTTTTCTACAAACAGGGCATCCCTAACGGGATGTAGAGGGGGTACGCTACAGCGAACCGTGCAGCGGTTTCAACGGGCGAATCATGGTCCCGTAGGGACCAAATGTTTGTAGAAAAACCGACGTGAATTGCAACCCCGTTCCGTTAGGGACGGAATGTTAATATCGTTATCGTAAAGAATCGACACGTCGAAACACAAACATCGCGTCCCTACGGGACGCACCTCCCACGAACACGTCTTTTTCTACAAACATGGCATCCCTAACGGGATGCAGAGGGGGTACGCTACAGCGAACCTGGGAATCATGCTTTCAATGGGCGAATCAGGGTCCCGTAGGGACCAAATGTTTGTAGAAAAACCGACGTGAATTGCAACCCCGTCCCGTTAGGGACGGAATGTTAATACCGTTATCGTAAAGAATCGACACCTCGAAAGACTAACATCGCGTCCCTACGGGACGCACCTCCCACGAACACGCTTTTCTACAAACATGGCATCCCTAAAGGGATACAGAGGGCTAATATCGCCAATCGGAAAAACCCTGATTTGGCGCTGATTTCGGGGAAAAGGTCGTTCCAATGTTAAGAAATTGTTAAGTTTTTTGATTTCCAGGCATTTTTCGCCCGGTTCGATTGGGAGGCACACCGGAAGGAAAAACCATCTTTTTCTCCGTGGCTCGGGTAGAATGTTACCCCTAACCTCCGGAACGTGGTCATTTTTCAGGAATCCAGGGTCAAAATCAACCCATGGCGACCTGACGAGGGTTTCGACACCATCTTGCCCTAACCTCGCGCACAACGCACAAACCGTCGCGACCGCGGAATTCTTTATTAATTTCGAGCCGTGAGTATTATGGATCGTCTAGTACGGTCTCCATATAAAACGAATAGCTTAGTTTAGTAGAGTAGAAGGCCGCCTCGGGGTTAGAGGCGGTTTTCTTTTTTAGGGGTCGTGCTGATTTAGAGGCCCCACTGATCACCGATTGGGTACTGAACGAGAGACGCACAGGTTGCGCGTCTCTACTACACATCTCTGATAACTTGTGGATTCATGTGACGCATGGCCGTGCGTCTCTACCTGGCGGCACCATCGATTACCCATTGCCCGTTCTACTTACTTCCTCCCTCCTAGCCCCAAGAGCGGCTGGAATTTGCCTAAATTCGCGGATAAGCCGGCTGAATGAGTTTGCTCTTAGTTTTCGTAATTGGTCTCCTTCCCCTGCAATCGCAGCAGCTCGAATCGGGATTTTACCTGACTCAGGAAAAGGCGACCGACTGCACCAATCCAGTGAAGAAACCCGGCACCAGGAAAGAATTCCTTTGCCTGACGCCGCGTCCCATCATCCCGAGCGTCGAATTCACGGCCATCACAGAAATCCAGGAAGACCCGACTATCGGCCTCTATTATGCCGACCTAAGCCTCAGCGAGGAAGGTGTCCGAATACTTAAAGCCCTGGCTTCCTCCTTTCGGGGTTCTACGATGGTGCTCATCCTCGATAATCGCGTTGCCGGTGTTCTGAATTACAACGAAAGTCCTTTCATCCGCGAAAATCAGATACGGGTATCCGTTTCGAGACGGCGCGCCGCCCTGGTGGAAGTTCACTCGCAGCTCAAAGCTGTCATTGCGGAGAATCTGAAACGAATTGAGGGAAGTGGAGGATAGCTTGCACAAGACTCAATCGGCTGGAGACAATGGCGACGGAGTTGTCACCTCGGGCGACACGCTCTTTTGCGAAGTCATGTTGCCTGTTCCCCTGGCAAACTACTTCACGTACCGGGTGCCGCGCGACTTTCAGGAGGAGATCCAACCGGGGCAACGCGTCATTGTTCCGTTTGGCGACCGGAAGATTCTGACGGGCATTGTCATGTCAGTCCACTCAATGCCTCCAAAGACCTACGAAGCGAAATACGTCCTCGAAGTCCTCGATCCTTATCCCATTGTTAGCGAACAACAGCTGAAACTCTTCAACTGGATGTCGTCATACTACCTGTGTACACAGGGCGAGGTGATGAACGCCGCGCTGCCTGCCGGATTGAAACTGTCAAGCGAGTCGATGGTTCAACTGTATCCCGACTTCGATCCGGATGAGAGCAACCAACCTTTTTCTGACAAGGAACTCCTCCTCCTGACGCACCTGCGCAATGCGCCGATGAGTTACTCTGCAATATCAGAGCTGCTCGGGATCAAGAACATCTACACCATCATTAAGTCGCTCGTTGCAAAAGAGGCGATCCTCCTGTTCGAGGAGATAAAAGAAAAATACAAACCAAAGACCGAGCGACGCGTCCGTCTCGCGAAGGAGTACACCGACAATGACGTACTCCAACAACTCTTTGAAAGCCTTGCCGCGAAACCCAAACAGGAAGCCGTGCTGCTGAAGTATCTTCAGCTGGTTCCTGTCATGCACGACCAGTCTGCCAACCGCCATGGTGCCGCGCGCAAAGACCTGCTGGGCGAAGGCGTGTCGGAGTCATCATTGGCAACACTCATCCGCAACGGAATATTCGAAGACTTCCAGGTGATCGTTTCCCGCGTCGGCACAGGCGAAGAAGCAAATCCTTCACCGGTTCAACTCAGCGCCGAACAAAAAGAAGCGCAGACCGGGATATTGAAAGCCTTCGCCGAACACCCGGTAACATTGCTGCGAGGTATTACCGGAAGCGGTAAGACGGAAATATACGTGAGCCTTATACGCCAGGCCCTGGACGGCGGATCGCAGGTTCTGTATATGCTTCCTGAAATTGCGTTGACGACGCAGATCGTTCGGCGACTTCAAAAGATCTTTGGCAATTCAATGGGCGTTTATCACTCACGCTTCTCAGATGCCGAACGTGTAGAGGTGTGGAAGGGCATTCAAAACGGAACGTTCCGATTCATCGTTGGCGTGCGATCGTCGGTATTACTGCCCTTCGACAATCTTGGATTGATTATCGTCGACGAAGAACACGACCCTTCCTACAAGCAACAGGATCCCGCTCCGCGCTATCACGCGCGCGACGCCGCGATCATGCTTGGAAAAATACATCACGCAAAGGTGCTGTTAGGTTCAGCGACACCTTCGCTGGAGTCGCATTTCCTCGCACAGCAAGGCAAGTACGCCTTTGTAACGCTCGACAAGCGATTTGGTGAGGCGCGCCTTCCGGAAGTAATCATCGCCGACATGACCAGGGAGCGTAAGGCAAAAACGGTCAAAGGCGAATTCTCACAGCTCATGCTGAACAGCATCTCACAAACCCTGGCACGCGGTGAGCAAGTCATCATATTTCAAAACCGACGCGGCTACTCTCCGATGATGATGTGCGAGGTTTGTCATTGGGTGCCCAAGTGTATCAACTGTGCTGTGAGCCTGACATATCACTCCTTCCGACATGCGCTTGTGTGCCACTACTGCGGCTATCGCGAAACGCCGCCGTCAGCGTGTCCTACATGCAGCTCGGCCCGACTTAAGACTGTCGGGTACGGAACAGAAAAACTGGAAGAGGAATTAAAGCTCTATTTCCCGGAGGCGCATATCCAGCGCATGGATCTCGACACGACGCGCACGAAGAAAAGTCATGAAACGATCCTTGAAGATTTCGAAAGAGGCGATACGCATATTCTTGTCGGGACGCAGATGGTTACCAAGGGGCTCGACTTCGACAAAGTCGGGATGGTTGGCATCTTCAACGCCGACCGCATGATGCATTTCCCGGATTTTCGTTCGCATGAGCGGGCGTTTCAGCTGATTACGCAAGTGAGTGGTCGCGCAGGGCGACGCGACATCCCTGGTAGAGTGGTTATTCAAACAACGCACCCCGAGCATCCGCTGCTGCAGATGGTGTTGCGGCACGACATCGACGGCTTTTACAACTACCAAATAACGGAACGATCAAAACATCACTTCCCTCCGTTCACCCGTCTGGTTGAGATCATTGTAAAGCATAGCGACCGCAAGGTGTGTCACACTTGCGCGGGTCATTTATTTGAAATGCTGAGAGAGCATCTATCGGGTGTGTGGATCATGGGTCCGGCCGAGCCCCTCGTAGCGCGTATCCGGAATCAGTATCTTATGACGATCCTCGTGAAAATCCCACGAGGATATTCTGGATTGCAGGAAGTGAAAGCCAACATACAGGAATGTGTGACGACGATCCTGAAGGAGAAGGACTATAGGAATACCAGAGTTGTCCTGGATGTAGATCCGGTGTGATTTTTTCTACCGCCGGGTAGGACCCTCGGCGACTGCCCCCAGTAAGTAATTAGGAACTATCAAGTCTATTGCAAACCTGGGAGGTAGCGCAACTTCAACACTTCAACACTTTCTCAGGGTCAGTCTCACATGAACATTCCCCGGCTCTGCACTCATCGATTCAATATCAAGAATGAGGCAGCGCACTTGAACACCGGGTGCTTCGACGGCTTGCACGGTGATTTCATCGCCTGGGGCGAGGTTGGCTTGGGCAAACTGGTCCTGGCCCATGAGCAGAACAGTTGTAACTACCGCACCCTGTTCCAGCGCGTAGACGTGGGATGAACTTACCCACGCATCGAATATCGTCTCAGAAGGGATGTGCATGCTTAGGATTACGTACCGAGCCTCGATATTGTTCCCCGATTTCAGGGAAAAGTCGCAACAAAAGTGCGTCAAAAATCGGCCTTTTTCCGACCCGGAGTGCTAATTTCAACGGCAAAAAAAATCAGCTATGACAACGTTGAAAGGAAAGGTAGCCCTTGTCACCGGGGGCAGCAAAGGAATTGGATACGGGATAGCAGAAGCGCTGCTGGAACAGGGACTGAGAGTCGCCGTGACCGCCCGCTCCCGAGAGGGTGTGGAAGCCGCTCAGAAGAGATTGTCGGAGAAAGGTGAAGTCCTTGGCCTTGCCGTCGACGTTCGCAATGCAAAGGCGCAAGCCGACGCCGTTCGGGAGATCGTAGCCAAATGGGGCAAACTCGACGTCCTCGTAGCCAATGCCGGCGTGGGCCATTTTGCATCAATCGAAAACCTGACGGAAGAACAGTGGAACGAAACCATTGATACAAACCTGACGGGCGTGTTTCACAGTGTAAAGGCAGCCCTCGGTCCGCTAAAGGAATCCAAAGGATACATCATCACTATTGCCAGCCTCGCCGGGGTTAACTTCTTCGAGAACGGGTCGGCGTACAACGCCAGCAAATTCGGACTCGTTGGATTCACCCAGGCCATTATGCTCGACCTTCGCCGGCAAGGCATCAAGGTTACGACCATCATGCCGGGTTCAGTTGCCACACACTTCAACAACCACACCCCCAACGATCAGGACGCCTGGAAAATCCAACCTGAAGACCTGGGCCAGATGGTCGTTGATCTGCTGCGAATGCATCCGAGGACATTGCCGAGCAAGATCGAAGTACGACCGAGTATTCCGAAGTAGGCACTAACCCTCCGCACGCCCTTTAATTCCCTAAAGGGACCCCGCGCGCAGTTTACCCAGAGAACACCTGCGCGCGTACCGCTGGGTACCCTCGCGAATGACGCACAACGTATACACGTAAACAGCTAAACACCCGGAACTCGGGGTACACCCTTAGATACCGCAGCAACTTCAACACATCAACACATCAACACATCAACACAAACACTATTCGTGCCTCAACGTCTCCACCGGATTCGTTGCTGCTGCCTTCAGCGTGTGCGCGCCGATCGTGAGCCAGGCGATGATGATGATGAGGAAATTGGGAAGGAGGAAAATCCACCAGGCGAGGTGAATTCTGTTTTCAAAGTTCTCAAGCCATCCGTTCATGGCGTACCAGGCAAGCGGTATGGCCAGGGCAATGGCGATGACGATAAGAACGGTGTATTCCTTGCACAGCAAAGCGATAATGCTTTCGCTTGTCGCGCCAAGTACTTTGCGGATGCCGATTTCCTTGGTTCTCAGCAATACGGTGTATGACGAGAGCCCGAACAAACCAAGACAGGTAATGATGATCGCAAGCAAAGAGAACACAGCCACGACCTTCCCGAAGCGAATGTCGCTGTTGTACTGGTTGTTGTAGTGATCGTCGAGGAAGTATGAACTAAACGGATTTCCCGGGAAGCTGATGCGATACAGTTCCTCAATTTGGGCAATCGTACTTTCAAAATTGCCACCGTTAAGGCGTATGGGAATATAAGCCCCATACGACGGGTCGAGCGGGAAGAACACGGGCGA
>DATCLO010000145.1:0-10215 GCA_036563875.1 Cyclobacteriaceae bacterium | reverse complement strand
CGGGGACTATGATCGGCAATGAGCTTCAGTATTCCAACAAAGGGGACGAATAAAATCAGTCCGGCCATTCCCCAAATAATGCCACCAAGGAAGATGGCGACAAGGGTCACAAGCGTATTCACCTGGAGCCGGCGACTCACCGCCCACGGGAAGATCAGATTAGCTTCCAGGTATTGAACAAAGGCAAAGATGCCAACAACACCCAGAGGTCCCCACACAGAATCATAAGTGATCCATGCCATCGTAATGGGGGCCAGCGATCCAACCATAATACCTATATAAGGAATGAAGGTGAGAATAGAGGCTGTGAAGCCAAACAGGATCGCATGAGGAATTCCGAGTATTAACAGTCCGATGCTGTTGAGGGTACCTACAATGAGATACACGACAGCCATCCCCTTAATGAAATTGTAGTACGTCTCGATCGAGAGTGAAAGCAATTCGCGAATCTCTTCCTTTTCCTGATTGGGAAAGAAGCGATATAATACATTAAGCCATTGATGCCTGTAATAAAGGATCAGTACTGCGTAAACAGGCACGAGGATCAACAAAACGAGTGAAGTAGCAGACGTGGAAATAGCGCTCTGCGCGAACGAAAGGAAACTGCTTGCCGATCGGTTCACGATTTCGCTGAACCAATCCGATTGCTGTTGGGTGGATATGCCAAATGACTCCGTGATTAGCTGACTCATCTCGCCAAGCGCACGGGAAAGTTTTTCACGGATAACAGGAAGCTCCTGGACGAAGCTGAGTACCTGACTTACCATTAGCGCAATGAGACCAAGGAGAATGATCATCATCACAGTTACGCAGATGAGAATGGATGCCATTCGCGATACGCCACGCTCTTCCATCCATCCCGCTACAGGAAAGACAACAAAACTTACCAGCACTGCCAGGCTTAGCGGGACAAAGACATCCTTCCCGAAATAAAGTATGATGCCACCGTAAACGATGTATTGGATCGTCCTGAGATAGGAGATGTCGGGGAGGTTTATCTTTTTTTCCATGGCGGGGAACAGAACAAAATTGCACAATTCCCGGGTCATCATTCGCAGACCAAGCTACAAAAACAGTATGGAGAGGCCCATGACGATTCTCACAGCGACGGCTGGCATATGTCAGTGTGGCGTTTACGCGACGCCTGATCGACCTCAGGGTGGAAGCGAATGCGTTCGGTCTTCCGAAGGAATAATTAAAATGATTGACGGGTTACGAATTTTTTTTGCTTGTTTGTAACAACGCGTTTTTTGTAAGGCCATATGAAACTGAAAAAACTGGGAAATTCTGATGTTGAAATCACGCCCCTTACTTTCGGCGCCTGGGCAATCGGCGGATGGTTGTGGGGAGGAGCAGAAGAAAAGGCAGCGATCAACGCCATACGTGCCTCCGTCGATCAGGGTATAACTACCATCGACACTGCACCTGCATACGGATTTGGTCGCAGCGAAAGCCTCATCGCGGAAGCGCTTGAAGGCATCGACAGGAGCAAATACCAGATCCTTACGAAGTACGGACTCGACTGGACATCAGAAACGGGAGAATTTCACTTTGCCACGGTCGACAATGACGGCAAGCCGGTCAAGATGTATCGCAACGCGCGACCAGAACGCGTCATCAAGGAGTGCGAAGACAGCCTTCGGAGACTGAAAACGGATTACGTGGACCTGTTGCAAATTCACTGGTCCGATTCCACTACGCCCATTGCGGATACCATGGGAGCTGTGGCTCGACTCATCGAACAAGGTAAAGTCAGGGCGGCAGGTGTGTGTAACTATTCAGTCGCGCAGGTGGAAGAAGCGCTCAAAGTCATTCCCCTTGCCTCCAACCAGGTGCCGTTCAGTCTCGTTAACCGCGGCATCATGAAGGACGTTATTCCGCAGGCACTGAAGAAAGGCATCGGCATTCTTCCGTACAGCCCGCTACAGCGGGGATTGCTCACAGGTAAATTCCGGCCCGACTATGAGTTCAAGGAAGGCGACAGCAGAAAGGATTCGAAGTATTTCCTCCCGGAGAACATTCGCCGTGTTAATGAAATGCTGGAAAAGATCCGACCCCTGGCTGATGCCCACAATGCCACTATTTCCCAGGTCATCATCAACTGGACGTCCCGGCAACCGGCAATAGCCTCCGTGCTTGTCGGCGCCCGCGACGAAAAACAAGTGACCGAAAATGCAGGAGCGTTGGCGTTTGAGTTAACGGACTCGGAATTGGAGTATATAGACGGGCTGGCTGATTCCCTGGTGCTTGTTTCCAATAGGCGGTAGGCTCGAATTTGTTCTTTACGATCTCTATGCTAATTTGGGGCACCACTTATCCCAACAGCCATGCGCGAAATCCTGCTCACCTCACATTCGTATCTCCGTTACTTCGTATTAATCATGCTGATTGCCGTAGTTGTGCGGTCATTGATGGGCTGGATCGGGAATAAACCGTATACGAATGTTGATGATCGCATTGGGCTTTATCTGCTCATTTTTACGCATCTTCAGCTCATAGCAGGACTGATCCTATATTTTACGAGCCCAGTCGTTAAGTTCGACAGCACTACTATGAAAGACCCTCTGGTGCGGTACTGGACGGTAGAGCATGCGTTCGTTATGGTTGTCGTTGTAGCACTCATCACAGCGGCGCGCTCGACGGCCAAGCGCATGGCGGAAAGTCTGCGCAAACACAGGCGGCTTACGATCTTCAACACCATTGCACTCATACTTATCATTGCCACGCTCGCCATGAGTGGCAGAGGTATTTTGGGTACAACCGCAGCAGTTTAGGAGCGAATAGACCATCCGATAGCCTACGAAAGCGCCGTTCTATTTTGGGATAACGTCCCGAAAAGCGGAATTTACGTTTCCAACAATACACCTGTCAATCTTACATGTGTACCTGTGCCCCCAGCAACACAGGGTTTGCAGCCGTTTGCATTGTAGGTAATGTGATATTTTTACTTCTTCTACCAACCACGCTAAATCCATGAGAATTGCACTGATTTTCATTCTTTCCGTGGCCGTTGTGTCCATTTCGCGCAGCCAGGAGTTTGCTCCCCGGCATGATTTCGTCAACATGGGCAAACACGTCAATACGCACAATCACGAAGCTGCGCCCGTTGTTTCCCCGGATGGTAATACACTCTACTTTTTTGTTGATACACAGGACAGTCAGGACATCTGGATGACGCAGAAGGACGAAGCCGGTGAATGGAGCGCACCGGAGCGCCTGGGATCGCCATTCAATAATAACCGATCGAACCAGGTGTTTACAGTCTTTAAGGATGGGACACTCTTTATTAAAGGAGGTAGGGGGAAAGACAAGAAAGGATTTTCTCTGGTGAAGGATGGCCGACTCACTGAAATCAAAGTGAAGGATTTCGACAACATGAATCAGGGTCGCTTTTATGGCGCAACGATGTCGGAAGACCGAAAGCACATGATCATCTACTTCAGCGAGCGGAAGGGTAGCGCTGCAAGTGACCTCTATGTAAGTCATGCGCAGGCTGATGGGACGTGGTCGCGACCCGTTAAGCTGAAGATCAGCCACAGCATGGACGACTTTGCGCCGTTTATCGGTCCTGATCAAAAGACTCTTTACTATGCAAGTGGACGCCCCGGCGAAGGGCGACAAGGCGGTACTGATATTTATAAGACAACGCGACTCGATGACAGTTGGGAAAACTGGTCTACTCCCGTCAACATGGGTAAACCGGTGAATACCGCTGCGATGGACTACTATTTTTCCATTGACGAAAGTGGAAATGCATTTGTTTCGCGGTCGAATTCCCGCATCGATGGCGGAAACCTGGACCTCTTCGTCCTTGTGTCACGTGACATCACCATCAAGCTCGTCGGCAATGTCTTTGATGAAAAGACGAAAGAAACCCTTGCAGCAAATGTCGAACTAACACTCAACGAAGGCAAGATCAGACAGCTGACCACTGATGCCAGTGGTTCATTTGAAACGAAGTTGCCGGAAATCGAGTCGTATGCACTGAACGTATCGTCCGATGGATACCATTCCTATTCAAATAAGTTTAACCTGCCGACGTTTGACCGCGATACGACACTGATGGTCGACATTTTCCTGAAGCCAGTTGAAAAGAAACTCGTGCTCCAGGGTGAAGTTTTCAACAAAAAGACAGGAGAAAAGCTCACGGCTGACTTGAATGTAACCGTACGTGAGCACCGCGATGTAAAGCTGTCGATGAAGGCGCGCAACGGTGACTATCAACGTGAGATATCCAAACTGGGATGGTATATCATTTCAGCTTCTGCCGAAGGGTTTATAAATACAACTGACAGTGTTTGGATTAATAGCGCCGACGTTACACCCATTGTAAAAGATATCTACCTTCAGCCGATTGAAGTTGGTGTAACCGTGCGTTTGAAGAACGTCTATTTTGATTTCGACAAGACTACACTAAAGGAAGAATCATACCCTGAGCTTGACAAAGTGGTTGACTTCCTGCAGCAAAACCCGACAGTGGAAATTGAGATTGCCGGACATACCGACTACAAGGGATCTGATGAATACAATCTGAACCTGTCGCAGGGACGATGCCAGTCGGTTGTCGACTATCTCATAAGCCGTGGAATAGACTCCTATCGCCTCACTGCGCAAGGGTACGGTGAGTCAAGGCCCATCGATACGAATGAAACCGACGAAGGCCGGGCCAATAACCGGCGCGTGGAATTTACGGTGTTGAAAAAATAGCTTATCAGTGCACGTGCACTGCCAGGTAGTCTTTCACCATGGCAAGGGCTTCGTCTACGGTTGTGGCTACCATCACCTTATAGCCGCCAACTTTCTTAAAAAACTGGACGGTCGTTTCGTCCTGGTTGAGCAGGATCACCTTGCGGCCTGCTTTCAGCGCATGGGATACTTCGGAAGAAGTTCCGGCAGCCATTCCCACTACAACCATAATTTTGGAGCTCAGTGCGTTGATGATGTTGCGACCGCTTCCCATTCCCGTAACAATCCGAATGTCGGCGTTTTCCGATGATTCGCGATCGTTGTCGTAAGGCAATATTGCTACGGTGAGACCGCCGGCGTCACGTGCGCCCTTCATCGCCGCGTCCATCACGCCGAAGTTCCGTCCACCTGTAAGTACGACCCATCCATTCTTGGCGATACCGCGCCCTAACTCAAAAGCGAGTTCATTGTCTTCTGGAGTAGCACTTTCACCCGGTCCGATTACACCCACGATTATCTTTGCAGACATATTTATGTTCCTGGTTTTGTCCTAATTTAGCAAGCCGGGCACCCATTCCCAAATGCGATGCCGCGACTAGTTTCCGAATTCGTGACCGCAATTCTGGCAGTAATACGGTCGCGTTAACCCGAGCAGTATGCGAACGACCGCCCCCATGAATTTACCAAAACGAGCTCCCGGCTCGTTTCTGATGATCTTCCTGGAGTGACACTGCGGGCAAACGATCAGGTCATCGTCTGATTTACTCAGTTGATCGCCCATTACGATTTGCCGCGCCTGTTCTTCGTCCCGGGCAAAAACGTGTAGCCGGATACCACCGGAAAGCAGGTGGGTGGTCAGGTTCGTGACGTTTTCTTCCGTCAGGAAACAGGGTATGCCGTACGCGTCGAGCTTGGTGCGGGCAATATTTGCCTCGATAACTGTCTCGAATCGCTTCAGCACTACAATGTCGTCCATACCGCCTCAAAATTAGCGAAAAGGAGGCGTATCGTAGAGAGTGGGCATTCCGGCAGAAAAAACTTTTTGAATCGCTGTAACAATGGGACAAGCTCCCCGTCGAATAACCGGGATTGGTTAAATGGACCTCAAAGCCTTCCAGACGAATGTTCTGCCCCTGAAGAGCAAACTTTTTCGGTTTGCGCTTCGGATGCTGGGCAACTCGGATGAAGCCAAAGATGTGGTTCAGGAGGTATTCACCCGCGTATGGACGAAGGGCAAGGCGATGGAAGAGGTGCACAATTGGGAAGCCTGGTGTATGCGGGTGGTCCACAACCTGTCGATCGACCGTATCCGACTAAACAACCGACAACACTCGGTTCCCTTATCGGAAGGGTTGAACATCGTAAACAATGCACCTTCGCCGCACGACCGGACCGAACTGGTGGAAAGTATGAGACAAGTATCGGAAATCATGGCAACGCTCCCCCTCAAACAACAACAGGTCCTTCACCTGCGCGATGTTGAAGGGTATAGCTACAAGGAGATTTGCGATGTTCTTGACCTCGACATGAACCAGGTAAAGGTCTACCTCTTCAGAGCTCGGAATGCCCTCAGGGAAAAATTAATCCGGATGAACGCGTATGGACTCTAAGGAACTTGAACGTCTGCTGCAAAAGTACTGGGCGTGCGAAACTTCCCTGGAAGAGGAGCAGATGCTTCGCGATTACTTCCGGACAAATTCGCCAACTGACGCAACGCGCGATGCTGCGGCAATGTTCGCATACTTTGATGTGCAGCGGAACCGGCAGCTGCAGGACAGCTCAATCGAGGACAAAGCTGTCGGTGTGGCAAAGAAGAAAGTCCGACCATTCAACCGCTTCATCAACGGGAGCATGCGTATCGCGGCAGGCATCGCAGTGTTAGCGGTCGCCGTTTGGTTCGTCCGTAACGAGATCAGGGAAAGCACCCCGCAGGAAATGATCGACACGTACAGTGATCCGGAATTGGCGTTCGAAGAGACAAAACGAGCGCTGATGATAATATCCAAAGGCTTTAGCACTGCGGAACAACAGGCAAGAAAACTCGACCTCTTCAACGAGGCTCAGCAAAAGGTTCGCAATAGCGTAACCGACGAAAAAGAAGCAAATACTGAACTTTAAAGGATAGCAAGATGATGATTAAGAAACCAACGGGACTGACCCTCGCAATACTTATGGTGTCGGTCAGTGTTCAGGCACAAACCGACGCCATATCGAGATTCTTTGAAAAATATGCCGCCGACGAATCCTTCACGCAGGTGACCGTGTCGAGCAAGATGTTCAGCCTCTTTACGAACATGGAGGCCGATACGCCGGAAGACAAGGAACTGCTGGAAGCAATCAGCAAGCTCAAGGGGCTGCGTATCCTTGCGAAGGACAGTGCGGGCAATGCTAGGGCACTTTACCGTGAGGCGTTCACGCTCATTCCGAAGAACGATTATGAAGAATTGATGTCGGTGCGCGACAACGATAAAGACATGAAGTTTATGATTCGCGAATCAGGCGGCAAAATTTCTGAGCTGCTAATGGTGATGGGGGGAGCTAAGGAGTTTATGATCCTTAGTATTTTCGGGGAAATTGACCTGAAGCAAATCTCACGCATTGGAAGGAAAATGAACGTCAGCGGCCTTGAAAAACTTGAAGGCATGAATAAGAATAATAGCCAGAAAGGTTCACCGACAAGCAAAGACAACAAGTAGATGGATAACGTACATGTTCCGAAGCCGGCAGGTTACTCTTTGAAGAAACTCTTTCAGGGAGGCCTGCTGCTTCTGGCACTGTTAGGAACGCTGGGAGCTATTGCTCAAAGTAAGACGACACAGCGACTGGAAGAGCGCTTTCCTGATTCGCGCGCCTTCTTCTTCTACAACAACACGCTGCGGATGATCAACCAGTCGGAAGATCCCGCCTTTGACGCGGCCATCAAAGACATTGAAAAGATGAAGTTGCTGATGGTGGATATGCGGCAGGGCAACGTCGACTTCAAGAAAATCGTAAGCGAATACAAGGCGGAGGCGTTTGAACCGATCATGACGAGCCGTCACAACGGGAGGAATTTTGATATCTTCCTGAAGGAAAAGAATGGAAAGACTACCGCGATGCTTGCGCTGGTCAATGATAACGCGACTTTGTTCGTGCTGGACATCGTTGGCAGCATCGATCCCGGACAGGTCGCAAAATTCTTCAGTGTGATGGACGAGAAGAGTGAGATAAGCGACAAGATCCGTTTGTTCGTGCAGGAGGATGACAGTGAGGAAAAGGATGACCAAAAAAATTGACTACTAGTTTCATTGGAGAACGTTCTTACCATCCGCAACCTGACGAAAAGGTTTGGTAGGCTTTGCGCCGTGAATAACCTGAGCCTGACCGTGGATCGCGGTCAGGTTTTCGGCATGTTGGGCCCCAATGGCAGCGGCAAGACCACAACCCTGGGTATGCTCATGGGTGTGATCAACCCTACAGCCGGAGAGTATCTGTGGCTGGGTGAGAAGCCCACGCACCACATCCGAAAGAAGATTGGCGCCGTATTGGAGCATCCGATCTTTTACCCCTACCTGACAGGGCGCCAGAATCTGGAACTCATGGCGATGATCAAAGAGGCGCCTGCCAGCAACATCCGTCGTGTGCTGGACCTGGTCGAACTTACAGGCCGGGAGAATGACAAATACCGGACGTACTCCCTCGGCATGAAGCAGCGGCTCGCCATCGCTTCAGCCATGCTCGGCGATCCGGCTATCCTCATTCTCGATGAACCCACGAACGGACTCGACCCAATGGGTATTGCCGAAATCCGTAGGCTGATACAGAGAATCGCCAGCGACGGCAAGACCATCATACTCGCCAGTCACTTACTCGACGAAGTGCAGAAAGTATGCACGCACTTTGCGGTGCTAAAGAAGGGAAACCTGATTCATAGCGGACCGATCGATGACGTAGGCAAGGGCGCAGAGGTTGTTGAAGTGAGCGCCGACGTGTCCGATCTGGATCGTCTGCTCGACGCGTTCCCCGGACTGCAAGCTGTGAACCGACAAAACGGTTGCCTGAGCGTCACGCTTAAGGATGGATTCCGGAGCCAGGATCTGAACCGCTTCCTTTTTGAAAAAGGAGTGGTGGCCTCGCATCTCGTGACGAAGAAGAAGAACCTTGAACAGCAGTTCCTGGAAATTCTGGGTACACACAGTGAATCCAAAACATTATGATGCTACTGCACCTCCTGAGAATAGATCTGAAAAAGATGACCGGCTACCGGACGTTCTGGGTGGTATGCGGTCTGTACTTCCTGACGCTTGGAGTTACTTCAGCGAGCGGAATGGAATTTCTCAAGTGGCTTGCACGGACGTTTGAAGACTTCGGATCAAAACTGAACATTAACCGGGTTCCACTGTATCACTTCCCTGACGTCTGGTTGAACCTGATCTGGTGCAGCGGCTTGCTTAAAATTGTCCTCGGTGTGATGGTGGTCATCTCGGTCACCAATGAATACAGCTATCGAACCATCCGACAAAACATCATCGACGGGTTAAGCCGGGGACAATTCCTCACAAGCAAAATACTGACTAACGTTCTGCTGAGTTTGTTGAGCCTGGTTCTGATTACCGTTATCGGACTCGTGACCGGCTTGATCTACAGTCCTGTGCTTACTTTCGACCGCATCATTACGGACACAGAATTCCTGCCGTTGTACTTCCTGGAAGTGTTTTTCTTCCTGTCGTACGCGATGATGTTGGGGATACTCATCAATCGCGCGGGCCTCACTATTATTGTGTTACTGCTTTCGCGCGTTATCGAAGCCGTAATCACTTCCCACATCGACGACCAGGTACCGTGGCTGATCAAGTTTTTTCCCATGCAGTCGATCTGGAACCTGATCCCCTGGCCGTTCCCCCGCTATGCATTTCAGGAAATTCAGGACTGGATTGATCCTCTAAGCGTCGCCATAGTTCTCGGCTGGACGTTGCTGTTCAATTGGTTGAGTTACCTGAAATTGAAGCGGTCTGATATTTAAGGAATATATTGTCTGCCGTTTACCGTAAAGGCACCATGATGCAAAGGTTCGCAGAAGGGGTTAATCATTTTTTGTCCAGACGACCAGAGTTGATGCAAACGATTGTTATTTACAAACACATCATCAACATTACTTCGAGGAACCAATAGAACCTCAGTTTCGTATCTTTGCGTGAATTGAAGGAGAATTCAATATGGCAAAAGATATGATTCAGATGCTGGGACTTGTGGCTGGTGCATGTACTACAATCGCGTTCCTTCCTCAAGTGATCAAGACTTGGAAGTCGCGCTCGGCGAAAGACCTTTCTCTCAGCATGTTTTCGATTTTCACCCTTGGTGTGAGTTTATGGCTCGTCTACGGTTTTCTCGATAACAACATACCTGTAATCGCCGCCAACCTCATCACCCTCATGCTCGCCGCGACTTTGCTTGTCTTTAAGTTCCGCTTCCGCGACTAGCAGACGCACTATGTGATCTATGTTCCTCTATGTTTCCTATGTGGTTAAAGAAAAATATTGAACCACATAG
>DATCLO010000144.1:0-12677 GCA_036563875.1 Cyclobacteriaceae bacterium | reverse complement strand
ACGAGTCTGATGCGTCAAAATGGTATCACCGATGAAAGTGCTGTCGGAAGAGAAGAAGGCGTAATCGGAATTGGTGTGAAGAACATCGGCACTGAAGGTGAACCAATATATGTTCCCAACGATGTCGTTGCCTCTACCCGTACGTTCATGAGCTACTACAGCGGAAGGCAATACCACGAAGCAGCTGTGATGGACGGAAGCTATGTAAAACTTCGTGAAGCGTCTCTGACGTACGAACTCCCGAAAAAGTGGTTTAACAACATTTTCCTTCAGTCGGTCAGGGTCTCCCTGGTGGGACGAAACCTCGCGATCCTGCACAAGAATACGCGGCACCTGGATCCCGAAATCAGCAGCGCTGACTTGGGTTACAACTACGGACAACTGCCCTCTACGCGTAGCATCGGGTTCAACGTAAATGTGAAATTCTAAACACGGCAAACCATGAGAAACAAGAATCTATCGATAAGAACGGCAGTGGTGTTGTTGGTGGGTCTCACGTTCTCCTGTACGGACGACTTCGAGGAAATGAATAGGAACCCCAACAGCCCGGTCGTAGTGGACGCACAATATCTCCTTCCGGAAGCGCTACAGACATCCATCGACAACTACTGGGGCAACAAGGCGAGAAACCAACGCCTCAACTTCGATCACGCGATGTCGTGGGTTCAATACCTCACCCGAAACATCTACGAGAACGAAGGCGACAACTACAACGTGCAACCTTCGGTAAACATTACCAACTGGGAAAAATTCTATTCCAGCGGATTGATCAATTTTCAAAAGATTATCGAAGGTTCGTCACCAGAATCGTCCAAGCCCCATAGCAACTACGAAGGTATAGGCTTGGGGATGCGTGCCTGGGTGTTTTCCCTCCTCACCGACGTGTGGGGCGCGATCCCGTACAGTCAGGCACTGTCGGGAACGGCTGATGAACCCATCTTCGCTCCGGCCTACGACTCACAGGAGAAAGTCTATGAAGGTCTTATAGCAGATCTCGCTCTTGCCAACGAAAAGCTCGATCCGGCAGGTCCCGCCATAAAAGGAGATATCCTCTTCAACGGAAACATCATGATGTGGAAAAAGCTGTTCAACTCGCTGCGCTTCAAACTCCTCAACCGTCAGGCACACAAGGTGCCAGGTTCCGGTGCAGAAATGCAGAAGATGCTGGATGATCCCACCACCTACCCGATGATCGACAGCAACGAAGAAATTGCCCAGCTGGTCTACGGGTCCGTTCCCAGCAACAATCCATGGAACGACATCCTGATTCAGCAAGGTCGTACCGACTGGAACATCAGCAGCACGTTCGTAGACAAACTGAAAGAACTTGGAGATCCACGCCTTGAGGTGTATGCCGTTCCAGGAAACCTGGCTGGCGGTGTCATCTCAGGTCATCCAAACGGACTCCCCGGAGAAATCGCCACAACTTACCTGGGCTACAGCGCGGTAATCAATCCGTCCATCTTCGCGACTACGTCATCGCCCGCAGTTCTTATGAGCTATGCAGAGTTACTCTTCGTAAAGGCCGAAGCTGCTTTCGATGGAGACATTGCGGGAGACGCACAAGCACTTTTTGAACAGGCCATTGCAGCTTCATTTGAGCAATACGGCCTCGATGTGCCTCCTACTTACATCGCTGACCTTGGTGCGGTCACCAAGGAAAATATCATGACGCAAAAATGGATCGCCTTGTTCGGACAAGGTATCGAAGCGTGGACGGAACTTCGCAGAACGGGTTATCCTGTACTGCCTCCTCATGATTCGAGAGCGTTCTTCCACAACGACGGCGTTCTGCCCACGCGACTCATCTATCCATCAACGGAATATTCGTTGAATGCTGATAACGTAGCCCAGGCAGAGTCGCTTAACGGTGGTCCTGATGACATGAAAACGACTTTGTGGTGGGTAGAATGATGCATGACATTAATCAACAAGAGATTTGAATCCAATGACTACATCGAAAATATCATCAACCCTGAGGTCAGCATTCGCGACTGTGCTGGCAATCGTGATGCTCTTAATCGCTACATCATGCGAAGATGTATCCGATCTCGCTATCGAAAAGGTAGCGGCCCCTGTAGTAGTCGAGGTTGAAGAGGTGGCGCCAAATTCCTTGGCTGCCACCTTCTTCGAACTTGACAAGAGCGGCATTCTGGATCACAATATTGGAATTGTTCAGATACCCGTTCCGGGACTCAGCGTCGACGTGTTCGCGGGCGGAACGAAGATCGGCACTTTCATTACGGACAACAGTGGAAAAATTGAAGTTGAATACCTCGATACCAAGCCGAATGAATTTGCCGGCACATACAAGGGAACTGCTTTCAGAATCTTCAAGTGAGCCAGCATGGAAGAAAAAGCAACAGACGGTCTTACTATCCATACTAACCCCTGGGTAGGGGATCGTACTGTTGCCTTCCAGCAGGCAACGACAAGAAATAGGCTCACCTCAGATGAGCAACAAAGGCGCTGTGTTTGGTAGTAGTGGGTTTACATGGTGTAGCTGTGTGATTGACTCCGGGCCTTCGGGCTCGGAGCAATCGCGCACGCTATTCAGAAACTCCACTTGATCCGAACGTAGCCCGCCTCCACCAGCGCGCCAAAGTGCCCATAAAAGTCCTCACCATAAAACAACTGACCGATAAGATCAAGGTCAAGATTTTGCTTCAGTGATATCGTTAACGCAGGATTGAAGAAAAAAGAATCGCCCCCCGGATATCCAATCAAGGCGATACTACCATAAAAGAGTGGCGAGAACTGATATGCTGCCTGAATAAACGAAGACCATTTGTACGGCGAGAGATCACGCACGGTACCGGGGCGCAATCCGATAAAAGAAAGGCTGAGCCCCGGATTGAACGACCCCATAGAGTTGAACAACACAGAGCCGTTCAGATAAAGCGTACTTGGGAAGGAATAGTCGATCGACACAGCACCCAACAATAAATTGTCATACGACGCATTGACCGTAGTCTCTTTTACCTTCCGAAAGTAGGTAAGCTCACCTTTGAATCCGGCTTTACCCAGGTTACCGGCCCAACCCGTACCAAGTGCCAGGTCCCCTTGAGCAATGCCACCAAGGAATTGCATGTCATAGCCTTTCTTATTGATCCTCCACATACCGGCGGCAACGAACTCTTCCCAGTCGTCCGCCATCTTCGCTGCAACCTCAATACCAGAAGCAACACCGGTATAGTAACTGACACGAACGGCATCCGAACCGGGTCGCTCTTCATAGTCGAAATCAAAATATGAGTAAGCGTTAAACAGGTCATTGGGATTCCACGCGAGGTTCACACCCCAGTTTACGCGTTGTCTTCCAGCCTTAACTTCCCATTTGCCTTTGGTCCATTGCACATACAGTCGATCAGCCATGGTGTTCCACAGCACGGATCGGCTATTAATAACATTGACCGACAGGTCAAAATAGTCGTTGTTGGAATCAATCAGCCGATCGTAGCCGGGAATGTCCTGAACAAGATCACCAGTTAATATACGCGTCCGGATTTCTGCGTATACCGTAAACGCGTCATTTGCGTACCACGCGAAATTCAGCCGGTTGTGTACCTGGTTCTGAAACAGAAGACTGTCGCCAATGTAAATGAAGGATGCCATGTCTTTCAGGTAGCCACGCATGGTAAACTTCTCCGGTTCCTCCTGTGCATAGACCAGGCGCGCGGATAATAGAAAGATCACAGCCAGAAAGATGCGCATCGCTAGGATCTTACCTCGTCGGAGACAATCGCACCGTCAACAAGTCGTATCAGCCTTCGCGCTTTGTCCATCACACGCTGATCGTGCGTGGAGAAGACAAATGTCGCATTCTGTTCGCGATTGATACGTGCCATCAGATCCAGCAAATTTTCGGTCGATACAGAGTCGAGGTTTGCTGTTGGCTCATCGGCAAGAATGAAACGTGGCTTCGAGGCCAGTGCGCGAGCAACGGCCACCCGTTGCTGCTGACCACCCGAGAGCTGTCCCGGCCGGTGATCGGCTTTGTCGGCAATGTTCATCTGTTCGAGGAGCTCTTTAGCGCGTGCTACACGTTCCCTGCGACTTTGCTTCTGCAGCAACATGATGAACTCGATATTTTCAAGCGCCGTGAGAACCGGTATTAGGTTGTATGCCTGGAAGACAAAACCAATGTTGTGGAGGCGAAAATCGATAAGCTCGCTGTCCTTCATCCGGGAAATATCGACGCCGTCAATCATCACTGTTCCGGAAGTCGGCTGATCCAGTCCCCCGAGTATGTTCAATAATGTTGTCTTGCCACAGCCAGACGGACCAACGATCGCGGTGAACTCTCCCTCCTGGATTTCCACACTGAGATTGTTGATCGCGCGCACTGGCACCGATGTCTTGTGGTAGACTTTTGTGATGTTTGTCGCTTTAATTAGTGCAGCCATAGGCTTTGTTGTTTCAGATTCAGACGCCGCGAATGGCATCTACTGGTTGCATCCTGATTGCCTTCCATGCCGGATACAACGACGCAAGAATCGCTGTCATCAGCACTCCAATCACGATCGTGACGTAGTCGGAGGCAAAAAGCTGAGGATACAAGACACTTTCGTATCCGATGGATTTCAACCCCTCAGAGTAATCCGACAGGTCGATACCTTCCTTGCCCAGCCAGGAAATCGTCGCATATCCGGCCAGCAATCCAACCGGCCCACCAGCCGTGGAAAGGAATAATGTTTCTATTACGATCATCATGAACACGCGGCTTCGGCGCGTTCCCAGTGCAATCATCACACCCACCTCACGTACGCGCTCAAGTACGGCCATAAGCATGGTGTTTACGATTCCGAAGGCAAGAGCTAGCATGATGATCACGATGAGCATTTGCAGGACAGCGCCCATCCACTGCTCCATGAACACCAGCAACGGTGAGAGTTCGTGCCAGGACTGCACCAACTCATTCGGGAATGCTGCCTGTATTTCGCTTGCAAGCCGATCATCCTCTGTGCCGGGAAGGGTTGTGTAGGCAATCTCGTGAACGGCATCACCAATGCCGAGCAACCGGTTCAGGTCTTCCCGTAGCACGAATGCCGATCCCTCATCGAGGGTGGTTGAGCTTGCATCGAGAATTGCTGCAACTCTGAAACTGCCTGCTGTAATGTTGCCTTCAGCATCCTGAAAGGTAAGCACGACCTTTGACTTTAGTCCCACTTTTAACCTTTCGGAAAGGCGTCGGCCCAGCAGCACCGGATGACCACTAACGCCTTCGAAATATGATCCTTCAGAAATCAACGAATCCAAGACTGTGACGCGAGCCTCCTCTGCTGGTTCCACTCCAATGATCCTGACACCGGTCGCTTGCCGGGTGGAGGCAATCATTCCGTTCACAATACTTCGATGGGTAACGTGCGCAATGCTTTCGTTCTTTTTGAGGAAGTCGACAATGCGTTCGGGCTCTGTGATGGTGAATTTGATGTCGAAATCTTTTGTGAACTCCGGATGATGAATCTGCCCGTTGGAAACCTCATGCCGTATTGCCGTTTCAATGTAACTCAGCAGGAAGCTGTTCATGAAGGCAGCGCCAAACGTAAGCGACCATATACCAACCACCATGGCACCGATTACTACTGCGCTACGGCCTTTGTGTCTCCATACGTTTCGCCATGCAAGTATTGCAAGCATATAAATCCGTTTAGAGTCTCATGGAATCAACCACCTTCATGCGTTGTATTTTCCATATCGGATAGCCCGAAAGGATGATTGCCATAAAGAATATGGCGTATGCCTGGTTCGTGAAAATCACGGGATCAAGCGAAAAGGCATATACTGGTTCCATGCCAAATCGTTCTACCATCTCAGCTACCTGATCCGGGAAATGGATAGGATTGCTATGGAAGTAAACCAGCAGCGGTAAACTGAGGCAAATCCCGGCAAGCACGCCCATCACACTCATGATCAGTATTTCCAGGAAGACCAGTCCCTGTAAACGGAAGCGGCGCATCCCGACGGCAATCATCACTCCAAATTCATAGATCCGTTCTGCAGTCATCATCAGGTAAGTCCCAAACATTCCAAAGCCAATCACCAGGTACAAAACCCACAACATGATCCGGCCGCTGACGTTGTCCAGCTCTATGTTTTGCACGAGTTCAGGAACAAGTTCCTTCCAGTCCATTACCTCATACTTGGCCATATCAATGTTTGATCGGATGGCGCCAACGATTTGTTCCGTGTGATCGGGGTCGTCTATAAGCAAGGCGACTGCAGTGACCATATTCTCGGCACCATACAACCACTGCGCTGTTGGTAAACTCAGATACACAAGCTGGTCATTCTGCTGAGGAAGAGGGAAACGAAGAATTCCCCTGACGGGATACAATCCCGCCGCGCCAGCACCGTGATAGCCTTGCCCAAGCAACACGAGCGTATCGCCGACGCCGATTTTCAGATACTCGGCCAAACCTTGCCCGATCAATGCGCCGTCGTCGTTCGTCGTCAGGTATTGTCCATCAATAACCTTGTCTTTCAAGAGCGTCAGCGCATGTTCGCGGTGCGGGTCGATGCCCATAACCATCGCGCCCTTAGTCTGCGTTCCGTGAGAAGCCAGCGCGAACGACTCAAGCCTGGGCACATAGGTATCAATGCCAGGTACGGAGGCGATACGCTGTATCATCGCCATGTCCATGGTCATACTGTTATCGATGACTTTATCGTCCCAGTAGCCCTTCTTATGAATTTGGATATACCCCGTGTAAAAGCGTACGGAGTTTTCAATCATCCTATCGTATGACCCCAACTGCATCGACCGCATGATGCACGCGAGCAACACGGCAAAGGTTATCGACAGGATCGTGATCAACGTCCGCCGACGGTTTCGCCAGATGTTACGGTAGGCGAGGGTGAGATACATGTGTTGAAGTGTTGGAGTGTTGATGTGTTGAAGTTGGTGCGGACATTCGACAGTGTCACGTATCCGCTATTTACTCAATCATACTTGTTTTGTGCTCTTATCTTACTCTTTTCATGTTCTGCATGGAGAAGAAGTCTTCGGATATTCCGATGTCGAATTCGAGGTTTATGTAGTCGATTATGGTTTTTTGCTTTGGGTTTTCGGCTGGGACCATTTCGAGGCGGGTGGGAAGGACACGGCCACCGATCTCGCGAATGTTGCTCAAGGTGAGGGTGTTCACAAGCACGCCTTCTTCATCGTAATACCGCACCAGCAATTGGTTGTACTCTTTCTTGTCGATAAACGCGACGATCTTACCCCATACCACCGGCGCTTCCGGTTTTGGATTGAGAATGATCCGGAAGACAGGTTGGTTGTTGATCACAGAGTCAGGACCACGCTCATGGGTGTAGTCCTCAACGACAGACGACTCGCGAACGAGGTCATCGTTGGTAAAATCGGATCCCATCCACGATTGCATCATCATGGAAGGCGGAAGCTTCACAACGCGGTCGATCGATGGTTGCCAATTCCACATTTCGTTCTTTCGCTTAAGGAATGCCTGCCCCTTGTCGCGTGCCGGACCTGTGATCAATATCAAACTGTACTCGCGACCAAGCGACCACGCCTTCATGGTCACTTCGCGCTGCCAGTCGGGACGCACGATCGTCATCTTCATCTCGGCGCGATTCGAATTGCCCTGCATTTTATCGTCTGCCCACCGGATAATTTCTGTGGCCGTCTGCCCCGCGGCAGTAAACCCCAGCGAGATGGCGAATACACTAATGACCCATTTCATGCGATTGATCCTTTTTGCAGTATTTGTTTACAAGAAACTCTTCCAATTGATCGATGGAATACACGCCTTTAAGGACGGTGTATTGAACGCCGATACCATCACACAACGCCGCCAGCATACGGGCCTCGTTGGCCGGATCAGGGATCCCGATTTTCTGAAAGAGATCTTCAATGAACCTGATGTAGAGCTCGTACCGGTCCGACGCCATCTTTCGCACAAAGTCGAAGCGATCGATCTTGAACGTGAGCTCCATCATCAGGCGGATGTGCTCAGACCTCTCGCGAAGCTGTCGGAATAGTTCACGGATCATGTTCTCAAGCGTACGTCGCGGATCATCATCTATGAGCCGTCCCATCACATTGTCCGCCTCCGACATGGCGCCGAGCACCATTTTTTCGAGAAGGTCCTGCTTACTTGAGAAATAATTATAGAGTAGCCCCTTTGAAACGCCGGCTTCCCTGGCAATTTCCGCGATGCTCGTCGCCTCATACCCCTTTTGAGCAATAAGCCGGGAGGCCGCATCCATGATCTTCTGCATGCTTTCCTGCCTGATTTCGCGGTTTTGTGCCTCTGTACGGGGACTCATAATATTTTTGACTGAACGGTCGGTCAAAAGTAGCCCTGGTAGCTATATCAGTCAAGGAAAAAGGATTTTATCTTAGCGCCATGCCCCCTCGCAACCCCTCACTGGACGACTTCTTTCGGGGAAAATCCCCGCATACCCTGGCGTTATTCGATCATTTTGTAAATAGTTTTCGCACCGTAGGCGCCATCACCCTCCACCCTGCGAAGACAATGATCGGGGTCGCAACGCCCCGGAAACGCATTGCCTACATCACGCGATTGGGAAAGGACTTCATTCATGTGGTGTTCTCATTTCAGCAACCGTATTACGACAACCTGTGCTTTCAGAAAATCGCACAGGTACCGGGCACAAATCAGTACAATCACCATTTTCGGATGCTTCACCCGGATGACATTACAGATGAGGTGATCCAATTCATGAAACTCGCGTGGCAGGAAGGCACATGATGCCCCACGCTCCTTTTTGCTTTTCCCTTTACACATTACCTGTTAACTTATCTTCTCAATCCACTCTGTCATGTATCGTCGTCTTTTCCTTACCATGTGCGCATGCTTTGTCGTCGTACTGGCATTGGCGCAGCAGCCTTTTAACGCGCGAACCCTTCAAACGCAAAAACCTCCGCTTCATGGTCGACACTGGATGGCGATCACAGGAAAGCCTCTCGCAGCAACGGCAGGTGCCGCGATGTTCCACAAAGGTGGAAACGCTGTAGATGCAGCTTGCGCGATGCTGGCCGCTACATGCACTATGTGGGACGCACTTGCCTGGGGTGGCGAAACACAGGCATTGATTTACAATCCAAAAAACAAAAAGGTAATCGCGATCAACGCATTGGGAGTCGCACCAACCGGCGCCACACCTGAATTTTATAAAAGCAAGGGCATGGACTTCCCACCAGAATACGGGCCGCTTGCGGCCGTAACACCGGGCACGCCGGGTGGGTTGTGCACAATGCTTGCAGAATTCGGAACACTGAGTCTTAAAGATGTTCTGGGCCCGGCGATGGAGTTGGCAAAGGGATATCCGATAGAGGCTGAACTTGCAAACAGCATTGAAGGCACCAAGGAACGAATCAAACAGTGGCCATACTCTAAAGCGGTCTTCCTGCCGCATTCTGGAGAAGAACGCGAAGCGCCAAGTCCCGGTGAAATATTCGTACAATCCGATCTCCTCGAAACACTTCAAAAGATGGTTGATGCCGAACAGCAGGCATTGAAAAAAGGTAAGAGCAGAAGGGAAGCTATCTACGCTGCCTATGACAGGTTCTACAAAGGCGATATAGCGAAAGAATTTGCGCGCGGCTGTCAGGAACAAGGCGGACTAATCACTGAAAAAGATCTGGCAAACTGGAAGGTAAAAACTGAAGAACCGTTATCGACAAACTATAAAGGCATTGAAGTCTACAAACTGCAGCAGTGGACGCAGGGTCCGGTCATGCTACAGGCGTTGAACATTCTCGAAAACTTCGACCTCAAGAGCATGGGCTACAACTCCGCCCAATACATCCATACGGTCTATCAGGCTATGAACCTGGCCTATGCAGATCGGGACTTCTACTACGGCGATCCGGACTTCGCACCGGATGAACCTATCAAAGGACTGTTGTCGAAAGAATACGCAAAGCAACGTGCCGCTGAAATCAAGAAAGACCAAAACAACGCAAACGCTGGTCCTGGCGACCCCTACCCTTTCGAAGGCAAAACCAATCCGTATACTTCACTGATCGAAAACTGGAGCCACACACGGTTGGCACCCGCAGAAAATCAAGAGGATTATCTCGCCGACTTCCACGCGGGCACAACTTCCATCCAGGCAACAGATGAAGCCGGATGGATCGTCTCTGTGACGCCAAGCGGCGGATGGATGCCTGCATGCATAGCCGGAAGAACCGGCATTGGCATGAGCCAGCGCATGCAGTCTTTCGTTCTCGACGCCGCACAAAATCCGTTCAACGTTCTTGAGCCGGGAAAGAGGCCGCGCGTAACGCTCACACCGGGGATGGCATTCAAAGATGGTAAGCCTTTTCTGTCATTTGCAGTTCAGGGCGGGGACAGCCAGGATCAGGATCTTCTACAATGCTTCCTGAATGTTGTCGAATTTGGGATGACCATCCAGGAGGCCGTCGAAGCACCCAATATCGTCAGTTATCAAATGCGATCTTCTTTCGGCAACCATGAGCGCAAGCCCGGTCACATCTTGCTAAACACCCAAACACCCAGGTACGTCATCAAGGAACTTCGCAATATGGGTTACACTGTCACACTCGATGAACGGACCGCCGGTCCCATCAACGCCATATACTTTGATCAAAAACACGGAACGTTTTGGGGTGGATCAGGGAATCATGGCGAAGATTATGGGATTGGATGGTAGTACAGTGGGCAGTTGTGCACAGGGCTGTCGACCCCTTGTAGAACCGTAAATCGAAGCTCGTAAAATCAAATTCGGAATTACAGAGACGCGACCCGCGCGTTCTACTTCTTACTTTTGACTCCTACGATCTCCTTCCCCGCTCTCTCCACATCATACGCCACACCCAGAAACGCCGCGGCCGTTCTGGCGACCTGATTCTGGTATAATTGTCCGGGTGACTTGACCTCACCCAGCGCAGGTGTATCGGGCCCCATCACCGCAATCCAGATCTGATCGGCACCTGAAATATCTTTGCCATGACTTCTCCAGGTATTGATAGGCACAGTTCCGCGTCCATGATCCGTAGTAATAATGAAAGTGGTTTTGTCTTTATACCCCTCGTGCGACTGTACCCATTCCCATAATTCCTTAATAAATTGATCCGTTTGCCATGCTGACTTGAGGTATGCATCGTAGCGACCATCATGCGCAAAGTCGTCCGTTTCTCCGTAGCTGACAAACAACACACGGGGCTGATGCTTTTTCAGATACTCCAATGCGTAATGGTGGGTAAAGGCGTCGAAACGTACGGAACCCCACTCCTGCGGTATTTGCGACTGCATTGCGTTCAAAAGTTTTTCCCGCTCTGTAAGATCGCCTGTTGCTGTCTCGTATCCGGCATTGACGGGTACTCCGCTTCGCTTCTCATTAATGATAAAAGGAAAAACATCCCATGAAGCAAACGCTGCCACCTTGCCCTTGAACTCCGCTTTGCTGTTCAGAAACTCAAGCAGGGTAACATTGGGATTATCCTCCTTATCATTGCTGTTGATGCGCTTGTCATCCGCAAATCCACACAAGATTTCATTGTAGCCAGGATACGAAAACCACATCTGGTTAGAAACATTAACCTTGTTGTCGTATTTCCTGTTGCCGTACAGCTGACCCTGCTTCGCGATCGTTGTCCAGAAAAAAGGCATGAGCACTTCCCTACGCTGTTCGGGTGTATTGCGCCAAAACCTTTTCTTGAGTCCTTCAGTGTCTTTGACGTATTCCTTGCTATTGATCAACAGCGAATCAGCGCCGTTATACAACTCCTGCCATCGAAAGCCATCTAAGGTGATGATGAATATATTCTCCGTCTTCCACTGTCCCCATAGTGGAATCTGGACAAGCAAAAGGGCAAGTACGAAGGTAGTCCGTAAAGAACAAATGGATTTTGTGAACATGTAGCGCATGTTCAAATCTAGACATTCCTGGCAATATTCCGTCAGGTGACTCGTGCCAAGAACAGTCGTCTGCTATGGCTGGATCCCATAACGATCGGTATGGGGTCTGAAAGTTCTCCAACTGTGCCAGAATTCCTGATACCCCTGGATCCGCTGCAGTCGGCCATTCGCGCTACGCCCGGAAAAATCGTACGTGCCGGTGGGACCGATCAAAGAATCGTTCCGGATCATAAACCGTTCATCCGAAGCGTTTCTGCGCAGGATGGAGAAACTCTGGTTGTCTTCGGCAAGCGCAAGGACGAGGGGCACACCGGCGATGTTGTCGTGAATGACTCGCTCTTCTTTTAGTTGATTCCAGTCGTATGCACGGGCGTTCGTTCCGATTTCCACACCGACCACCCACGACTTATCCTCCCAGGAAAGCGAGTCAGAACGCGTTAGCTTGCCCTTACTCTTTCCACGCTCAAACCGTCCCAGCGAGTCGTAGCTATCGGCCGATGCCGCATCGGCCTGCATCACTTTTCCGAACGGATAGGTATTGAAGAACATACCCAGGGTGAGCTGAGTTGACAGCATCTCCGGAAGTCTCTGGCCAAGAAGTGGTCCTGTAACCGCTTCACCGTTGACTTGTCGCCACCAGCTTTTCGTTGTCTCGTCTTCGAACATGGCGTTGAAGTGGTCCATCCCCACAAGGCGGAAGCGTTCGGGCTTCCCCTCCACGACCGGCTCAAATACGCGACCTGTCCGGCATACACTACAATAAGTAACCATTACCGGCTTTCCTCCCACCGTGTCGCGAACCTG
>DATCLO010000143.1:0-21662 GCA_036563875.1 Cyclobacteriaceae bacterium | reverse complement strand
CATGGCGTTGAAGTGGTCCATCCCCACAAGGCGGAAGCGTTCGGGCTTCCCCTCCACGACCGGCTCAAATACGCGACCTGTCCGGCATACACTACAATAAGTAACCATTACCGGCTTTCCTCCCACCGTGTCGCGAACCTGGTGGTGATAAACAATGTAACGCAGCGGGTAGGCTTTCGCCTCGCCCATGTATTCAACAGCCAGTACTACGGTGCTATCGCCGAGCGCGTTCGTGTCTCTGCCTTCAAAGGTTAGCTTCTCGGGCTCCAGGAATATGCGGTCAGCCATCATCTTCATACTGAAGTAATACACAACCCAGCCCACTAACAACACCAACACAGCCGGAATCCACTTTCGACGTCCTGAGAAGGCACTTGCTGCGCCCCCAAAAATCATTAACCCGAACAATATGCGGAGGTACCATCGGTTGTTGTGGAGAAAGTATGCGAGATCGATAGTTTCGGCTCGCTGACTGCCTGGGAAGGGCATTATGAAATACACTTTAAGAAACTCAAAGACAGCAAGCAAAATCAAGCCGATGTAGAACAGTCGTTTCATGGTATTGCACCGTTAGTGATTAGGATCATAATTGGCATAGCCTTCTATCGCACGCGCGGGTGCGCGCTTTACATAGAACATTCGATCAGACGGCGCCCACGTACCGAGGCCGTCGACATACCGATTGAACATGCAAAAAGCAGCGGCAATCAAGACCGTGTCGTGTATTTCAACATCAGTCGCACCCTCTTTCCTCGCTCGTTCAACGTGGTCTGCTCTGACATGTTTTCCCCCCTTCTGGACAGCGGCTGCAATTGCGAGCAGCGCCTTCATCTTTGGTGAAAGGTCAGAACTTTCCGGATCGTGGACAATCGCATCAATGGAATCGGTATCGCACTGTAGGTAATGTTGGGTCAATCCGCTGTGGGCATTCTGACAAAAGAAGCAATCGTTAAGATACGAGACATAAGTCCCAATCAGTTCCCGCTCGCCGCGGGTAAGGGCGTTGTCATCGCGTAGCAGAACTTCCGCCAGCAGATTCAGCGGTTTTGCTGTTTGCGGTCTGAATGCCATAGGTCCTCTTATTCCGGGTAAACCTTCCGGCAAATCAATGTAGGCCATACAACGGGTATTGAAGGGTTAGCATAAATTAAGTCAATTGCTCAGGTGCCTTGCGCTTGAGGTGGCACATAACCTTTGGTGGCGATACGCTTTCCCATTTCAGCATAGGCTGTGTCATCATCAGGGGTCAGTGTGGCGAGGCCATCGACATACCGGTTGAACATAGAAAACGTCGCCGCGATGAGAACCGTATCATGAATGTCGCGATCGCCCGCACCGGCATTCCGCGCTGCCTCTATGTCTTCCGGCTTAACTTTCTTTCCATTTTCACGCACCTTGCCTGCTATGACAAGAAGCGCTTTCATTTTTTCACTCAGCAATGGCGTGTCTTCCCCGCGAATGACACAATCCACGATCTGGGATTTCTCTCCGTAAAGTTCCCTCGCAGCGGCCGCGTGACTGCTCATGCAAAACCTGCAGCCGTTACCAGCTGAGACATGCGATGCAATCAGTTCACGTTCGGCCGGGGAGAGAGGGGACTGACCTCGTAGCAATATTTGTACAAGGTCATACAAATGCTTTCCTGAGTCGGGTCTGAACATAGCCAGACTCCGGATTCCCGGAACACCCTCAGGTACTTTGATGTGCGCCATCTTCCGTAAGTTGAATTTGTCTTTGATCCTGTGTAAAGTAAACCGTTATGATTCCTGCAACGAAAATACCTGCGAAAGCAAGCAGTGTATTTCCATAGCCTCCAAGGGATGTCACGACAATGCCGACGAAGAATACGGACGCCGTCGTAACGATTCTTCCCACGTTAAAGCAAAATCCGGTGGCTGTGCCCCTGATGTGAAAAGGGAATAGTTGAGGTATGTATATGGACAACAATCCCTGGCTGATCCCAAAGAATACTGAGAGGACAGCGAGTTCTACATATATTATTGACGAGAACGCCGCATTCATGCCGAATAACAGGACCGACATGGCGAGGCAACCGCTAAAGCATGTGAGCATTGCACGGCGAACACCGAGCGCGTTCGAAAGCCAGCCCGAAACAAAGCCTCCAGCGAGACCTCCAGCACCTAAAAGCATCATTGACAGACCCCGTTCAGATTGCCCTTCGGCACTCACGAGGCTCTGTACCCAGGTCGGAATCCACGAAAACATGCCCCATAATCCAATCAGCATCGAACCGAATATGATCGCGCCCCGCAATAAATTTTTCCGATCGTCCTGACTAAACTTCGCTGTGTGAGAAGATTTCTTTCTTGCAGCTGACCATCCCTCCGATTCCTCAAGGACCAGAAGGCCAAAAAGCGCCAAAGCCAATGGCAGGAGACCTGCAAGAAAACCAGATCGCCAATCACTCACCAGATAGTTGACTGCACCCGAAAGGAATATACCTACAGGAAATCCAATTGAGTCTATACCCAGGATCACTGAACGTGTTTTAGTCGGCCAGATCTCCGACAAGAAGGTCGGCGTAATGACAAGTACACCACCCACAACAAATCCCGAAAGGAACCGAAGCGCGACTACAAACTCCCATGAGGGTGCATAGCGGATCAGCAGCGTCAGCACGCCGAAGAGAGCGAGCGCTGAGTTAATTGAACGCACTCGCCCAATCCGGTCGCTGATTAATCCCCACGTGAATCCGCCGATGGTCCAGCCCGCAAGGTAAATCGCGTTAATGTACGCGCTGATGTAATTCATGTCGTCCGGGTTCACGGTTCCCGACAAATCCTGAACAACAACAGGAAGATACACCGGCATCAGCATTGACATAAGCCCGCTGAACACATTGCTCAGAAAACAGACCGCAAAGGCAAACCACAGACGCGTGGTAATTTGTCCTGTGTTCGCGGTGGATTGCAATGGCTGTCCGATTTCCCTGTTCATTATCTTAAGAATTCGTCGAAGGTGATTCCTACATAGTAAATGGCACCGATCGATGGCGAACCAAATGCTTCGTACACTTGCTTGTTGAAGATGTTGTTACCGCCAATCTTCACGATGGACTTTATTGGTAGCACCTTGTAACTAACCTGGGCATCCACTACAGAGAAAGCATTGATAGTGCCTGGCCTGAGTTGGTTAAAGGTACCCACCCATTCGTAGGTGTCTTGCCAGCGCCATGCAATGTTGAATCCAACCCTGTCCGTTACCTTACTGTTTCCGAAGGTTACCGACGTACGATACTTCGGGTTGTTGAAAGCCGGAATGTCATTGGGGTCGGCGCCCTTCAAATCAAACTCCGCCCAGGTAACATTGGCTCCCACGGTGTATCCGCGATCGGAAGCATACATGAGTCCAAGTGTAGCGCCGTATGCCTCCACACGATCACTGGCATTCGTATACAATTGATAGAGGTGACTATTGCCCGCCAGAAGATCAAATGCCGCGGCGGGATTTATAGAACCATCGGGTGCAAGCACCGGGCTTTCCGGTTCCATTACTACCTGATTCAGCAGGAAATCGTTATAACTGCTGCGATAGTAGTTGAGGTCCACCACAAAGCGGTTGTCGAACAATCCCTTATATCCAATCTCAAACACTTTGACACGCTCCGGCTTGATGTACTCGACGTCTGATTTAACGAGCAGATCTTTTGCCTGCATAACCGCCTCTTCCGGCGTTGCCCCCTGTTCAACAAGTTGACCAAAGGCCCCGAAAAAAGGTCCCAGCGATGCGACGGTAAAGGAATTCTCATAGACAGTCATTCCCCGACTGTTATCAGGTACACCACCCAGGATGGTGATAGGTCCTGCATTCAATTTGATATACTGATCCCCTGGAGTTGGATTCCTGAATCCCGTTTGGTACGAGGTACGGAAACTGTGATTGCCTGCCACCGTGTAAACCGCCGACGCCCTGGGTGTGTAGCGTCCTTCAAAATTTTGATTCTTGTCGTAGCGAATTGAAGCAGTGACTTTCAGATTATCGTTGATGAGTGATTTGGAGGCCTGAACGTAAGCCCCACCTTCGTTGATGGGAATTGGTCCATCCTTATCGTCAAACAACGTCCCGTTTGTAAACATGTCATAGCGTCTGAAATTGCCACCTACCTGCAAGTCGAGCACGTTGATGAAACGGGACAGGTCGTATTGGCCTTCCACGTGGTAGAGCGTGCTCTCGCTGAATATTCCTGCCCCGCTCAAACCCTGAATGCCAATGAGGCGTTTCTTTTCTGCCTCGAATTCAGGCGTACCGGGCAGGTACCTTCCCTGATCAGCAAATGCACGTGCAGCAGTGTGATTTCCCGGCGTGACGCCATCGATGTTTCCATTGAATGCTTCCTCGTAGCGCATGTACCACGTGTCGTCGGCCTGGTTCTCAGGAACAATATTGCCATTCAGATCGCGTACCCAAGTTTTCGTAATGAGTTGGCCTAATCCTTTGGCGTTGTATGAATCGTTGGACTGTTCCGACGTAGAATACGCACGAATAAAGTAGTCGGCACCTCTGAGTTCGACACGGTGTTGCTGCAAAACAAAGTTGTTGATCGAAAACCTGTTGCTACCGGTATAGTTTGCAGTACCCTTACCTAAATTGTACTGATAAATCAGTTCCATGTTATCGTTAAGACGGTAGTGCAGCGCACCGCTGAGCTTTAGGCTGTACACGTCGTAGTCGGTCACATGTCTCTCTTCGTAGCCGGTACGCGACACACGTCCTATACCTGTGAGCGTTCTTGGTGATTCATCACCATAAATGTTAAGCGCATCACGAGCTGTGTTATTAGGTCCGCGCTGGTTCTCAGGAGTACCAGCATCCACATCCGTGTAGTTTGTGGCAAAAAAATCAAGGCCGGTGAAGTATGAGGCGTTGACTTTGAATGCGAAACGGTCGTTGTACGACTTCGCATAGCGAATGGCAAAATCATACATGGCGTGGGGATCCGCGTATTCCTCGTTAAAATGGTTAAAGCCGATCTTTGCCTGAGCGCTCAATCCCTGATACTGAAAAGGATCTTTCGTTCGCATATGGAGTACCCCGTTGAATGCTACGGGACCATAAAGGGCGGAAGCAGCGCCGGGAATAAGTTCGGCGCTTTCCATATCCAGGTCTGGTGCACCGAGCATGTTACCAACAGAAAAACCAAGACCAGGAGTTTGATTGTCTACAAAGTCTATCAGCTGCAAGAACCTTGAATTGCCTGTGTGGTTGAAACCTCGCGTGTTGATTTGCTTGAAAGTGAGCCCGCTGGTAACCATTTCAACCCCTTTGAGGTTTTGAAGGCCTTCGTAGAATGAGAATGACGGCGTCTCACGAATGTCCGTGATGCTCATTTTTTCAATAGTCACAGGAGAGCGCAGTATGCTTTCCTCCACACGAGAGGCAGTGATGACGACTTCGTTCATGATGTCGTTTGACTCTCCCAGGCTTACGCTAACAGGTACACTCGCGTCAGCAACCTCAATCTCATGCCTTACATAGCCTACCATGGATATTATGAGGGTAAATGGTGGGGCTACTGAAGTGTTTAGTTGAAAACCGCCGTCAGCGCCGGTCACTGTTCCCGTGACCTTTCCCTTAATCAACACGTTGGCACCGGCCAGGGGCTGGCCACTTTCATCCGTTACCGAACCTGTAATGCGGGTTTGGGCCAGGGCGATTTGTGTGAAAAGCAGGAGTATGGATATTACAGTTAGGATTGGTTTCATAGAGTATTTACTTTTTCTTCTTAAGGTGATCATATCCACCGGGCAGCCGTCGGTATCCTATAGTGACGAGCCGCTCGGCAAGAGACTTGTAATAGGAAGGATCTTCAGGTTCGAGTGTCGCGAGCCCATCCACATAGCGGTTGTATAAGCAGAACAGCGCGGCAATGAGCACACAATCATGTATCTCCAGGTCCGTAGCACCGGCATCGCGCGCACGCTGAATTGACGCCTCAGTTACATTCTTCCCGCTTTCCTGAACCTGTTTGGCGATGATGAGCAACGCTCTCATCTTTTCACTGACTGGCGCTGTCTCAATGTTTTCACGCACGCACTTCGTGGTATCGGACTCTCCCAACAGCAAATCAGCAGTCCCGGCGTGGGCTGTTGTGCAGAAGCGACATTCATTACCGTGAGAAACCACGGTCGCAATGAGTTCACGCTCTGCTTCCGTAAGTGTCGACGGACCACGCAGGAGCAGTTGCGTCAATTCACGAATGGGTTGGGCCGTATCCGTCCGGTATTCGAGCAAGCCGGTAATGCCCGGCAAATGCTCCTCAACTGGTATGTAGGGCATGAGATAGAGTAATTGAACCTGAATAGTGAATCCGCTACGCGGAATCATGTTTCGATAAATGATAAAGAAAGCCACGTAGGACAGCGTCCGCTTGAAAGCAGCTGTCTCCGTAATCGCGACCTATCGTCACGCCGTGTACCACACAGCAAAACGCGGATGGCTCACGCGCGTTCAGGTGGGTGATTAATAGATGGAATGAAAGTAGAGGACAGGGTCAGGCAGCGCTCAAACAGATTGATCTCAAATTGCCAGCCAACAGCGCTGGTGCCTAGCGCAAAAGGTGTGTGGAGATAATCCTTAACCATGAATAGCACAAACTTGGAGGAAGCTTGACTTTGAATCGGAGTGTCGGTGAATGTTTTTACAAATTCGGAAATGGCCTCATGAATCCGAACCTTCTCTTCATCACGGACGCATATCACGGTCAATGTGTCCCGTGCATATTTTTGCTTGACCATGCGATAGAATTGTCCCTCATGCCAGAATTTTCCCTCTGCTCGCCGAAACGTCTTTTCATCGCCAAGATACGGCACCGTTAATGGCAGTCGGATCGTTATCGCCTCGTTCTCGTTATATGAATCGGCGTCAAGCTGACGCGTCATCGCAATTTCATTTCTGTATTGGAGGGCAACAAAAAACAAATAATACCCGAAGACATTCAGGATAAGCAGGAATACAAGTGACCATGAAAGGGACTTTTTCACTGCAACGGGGATACTTGAATCTTCAATCTAAGTCATTTGTGCCAACTTTCAAACACCTCCTCCGTCACGCTTATCTTCAGATTGCATGCAACCCATTCGTCAACCCCAGTCGAAAATTTGAGAAACGAGTAAAAGTATTTCGTAACTTTTCGGACCACTTCCGACAAGAGTTACGGCAATGACGGATCGCGACTTTGTAACGACGTGCCTGCGGGAGATCTTTGAAAGGAATGGTTACGAAGACCCGGATAAGATTACGCAACGCGACTTTGAACACATCAGTGCGGAAATAGCCGCAAAGACAACAATCTTAATCAGCGTTGCAACACTGAAAAGACTCATGCAAGGTCGCTTTGCGCGACTTCCGCAAACCGCTACGCTTAACGCCATCTCTCAATATCTCGGTTACAACAACTGGCAGGACTACAAGATGGCTGTACGTGAAAGGGTGGGCGCCAAGTCTAAGGTTGAAGCCGTCAAGCCCGGGACGCCGTCTGTTGAGACCATCAGGGCCTATCCCCTTCGCAGAGCCATACCTCTTGCGCTCCTTTTCGCCGCGTGCCTTCTGCTGTTGATTGGGTATTCGGTGATTCGACCCACAGATCCCGGCTATGACAAGGCGTCTTTCTCATTTCGCAAGACGACCGGCAATGACATTCCCAATACAGTGGTGTTCTCGTACAACATCGATGAAGTCAACGCCGACAGTTTCTTCATCCAGCAGTCGTGGGATCGAAACAGAAGGGTTAGGGTACACAAGAATCAGTACACGCTGACCGACACATACTACGAACCCGGCTATCACACCGCCAAACTCATCGCGAATGACTCCATCATCATGACGGCCGGTGTTAGCATTCCCACTGACGGTTGGTTCTTTTATTCGAAGCGCAATTTTTTTGATTCAATTCCTCAATACATCACAACCCGTGGCATGCCCGGCGATGGAACATTGTCATTGACCCCAAGTGAATTGTCTGCTGCCAACACTATAGAACGATACTACTATTATCTCTACATATCGAGTGAAGCGCGGGGTGACGCCGATAACTTTCGGTTCAGAGCTCGTGTTAAAGTCGAGCCATTAGGTACCGCCCCCTGCCCCTTCGTAGTACCCGAGGTTTTCACTGAGAATGGGGGCATGTACGTGAAGGCCACGCTTAAGGGATGCACAGGCGAGTCACTCGCCCAGTTCGGCGAAAACTTTCAGGACGGCAGGGTTACGGACCTCTCCTCACTTGGAACTGATGTCCGCAATTGGATGGACATTGAAATGGTCTGTGAGGAAAGAGTAGCGACCGTGTATTACGATGGAGAAGCAGTGTTCACTCTCAGCTACAATCGACCGGCAGGAAAACTGGCCGGCCTCGGATTCATTTCAAATGGCTTGTGCAAAGTGGATTTCGTAGAACTTTCCAGCTCCAACGGCTTGGTGTTTTACTCCGACGACTTCGAACTTCCCAACTAATATCTCGTCGAGCCCAAATCGCCAATCGCTAATCGCTAATCGCCAATCGCTAATCCCCCGCTCTACCTCAAGGAGCACACTCAATCCTCGTCAACACCACATTCTCATTCGGCGTGATCAGCGACCGGTCGACAAAAACGAATTTGCCGTCTCGTTCCTCTACTTCTCCCAAGGCTTCTACGAGCGCGTCGCCGCGACGAATGAAGGCAACCTCGCGTATTGAGGTAACGCCCTCCGATTGAAAGGTATACTCGGCAAACAAGGTGTCATCCTTCATGGTGCCTACGAGTGTACCACGATTCGCATCCTTCTCTTTTAAATAGTAAGTCAGTTCACCCTCCACTTCGTCGCCCTTCTGGTTGAGTCGCAGCATTACGCTGTCGTCAGGTGTAGCGTACGAGTAACATGAAAAGATCGCTTCCGAACCTTCGTTGCGACTACCGCTGCACGCAGCAGACAACACAATGGCAAACGCTGGCAGCGTTCTGAACAGCGTCGATACAAGACCCTTCACCTTAATTCTTCTTTTCATACACGAACGTAGAATCTGTACTTACCATCAGGTGGAGCTGATTGTCCTTTAATTGATACGGAATAGTTCCCGGGAACCATCGCAGGTAGTCATACTCAAATTCCATTCCGGGACATGCCATCTTCGTCGCGATCATGGGGGCAAAGACAATGCGTTGGCCCTGCACTTCAATTGAGCCACTAATGCTGTTGCATCCAGTATGGCCATAAACTCGCTTTTGTGGGAGGTCGAACGAAAGCTGTGGCAAACCTTTCGCAAACTGTGTGGAATCGAGCTGCGTTTCATTAATGCGCACAAGTCGCCAATCCCCGTGAAGTCTCTGATCAAAAAGATACTGACCGCATCCCTCATACGTGATCGGTTCAGCTCCGGGTAGTGTTACTTCCACCTTTGTGACGAATTCAGAAACAAAACCTGACATTGTATCGGTACATTCCTGACGGATCAACTCTATAGTTATAGAGCCGTTATCACCCGAGGCTGTGTAGCGTGTAACATCAGCATCGGCGGCTTTCTCACCGGGAGGAGTCGGTACAATAAGCTCAGCACCTTCCATGTTCTTGAAGTGTATTGACCCATCGAAATCAATATCCACACTCCAAAAAGGTTCATTGCCAGTTGCAGCGAAGTCGATGCCGCGACTAAATCTTTCCTGGAAAACGGCGGGATTGCGCTCAGGCGCTGGCTCAGTTACAGCCAATGAATCGGTTGCTGTGGATTTCTCACGGGAAGGCTGGCAGCCCAAAAGGGCAACACCACACAATACGAGTACGCTGAGGGTTTTCATACAGATGTTGGTTTTTTTCTTCAAGATCGACATAAACACCCTATTTTTCCCGATTCGGGAACAGCATTTTAGGTTACCACAAGAATAATGCACCGTATAAAAGGCTTACAGCGATAGTGGGGACATATCACGGCCCATAATTGTGCGGACCCGGGCCGAACAAATAAACACATTTTTTAATCAGTTATGGATGCTGTCAGCCAGGATGCTTTTGCAGTGTGCGAACACTGTAACGCCATTAACGGACCCTTAAACAGGTATTGCTCACAATGCAGCTTCCCCATTCGCGGGTCTGAAGCAGAGCAAGCGAGCTTTAGACTAACCGTGAGCAGTCGTAGACGTTTCCTCGACGATGCGCGCCAAAAAATCAAGAGTGCACGAATCGTGATTTTAGTCCTGGCTGGACTCTTCTTCGCATTCGGTCTGTTCGTTGGATTCACGATGGACGACTTTCCATCTATGGTTGTCAGCGTCGTCCTGTGTTTCATATACCTCCTTCTCGCCGCATGGTGCAATCAAAATCCCTTTGGTGCCCTTCTTACCGCTTTCATTATTTACCTGACACTGATATTGATTAATACGCTGGTAGATCCGGCGACGCTGTTTCACGGCATCATTATCAAGATTGTTATCATAGGTTGGCTGATAAAAGGAATCCGTTCTGCGCACGAAGCAAAAGGATATCTCAAAGAATTGCAAAATCTGAAAGCTGTGCCGGTTGATGCAGAGTAGTACCACCACCGGAATATCGTATTGTATCGGCTGCGGAGGCGAGGTCCGGCCGGGCGACCGCTTTTGCGGATCGTGCGGCACATCGCTCCTTCGTGAAACCGCGAGGGCATCCAGGGATGCATTCTCGGTTCTGACGCCTTCCCTGATTTTCTACTTCGTTACACTGTCGATACTTGGGGTTTACAAGTTAACGGACGTTTTTGACGCCAGCTTCGAAAGTTTTGCTATCGTTAGCATCGCTACAACCCTGATCGTCGTGGCGTTTTGGATCATGGCTGGCAAGGACCTTGTATCCTTATTTGACTTGAAGGGCATTCGCATATCGGTCGTATTGCTTACCATAGTTATCGCACTAGTGAGTTGTCTTGTGGTCTCCGTAGTGGCCGACTTTATCAACGTGTCGCTATACGAGACAACCTTCGTAGAAACGTTGCTGTTTGAGGATACCTCCTCTCCGTTGCTTTATGCGATCCTCTTCACTTGCGTTCAACCCGCAATTTTTGAAGAAGTGGCGTTCCGGGGATTTCTCTTCAACAACATTCAACAGATAACAACGCCCACAAGCACTGTCTACATTACGGCATTCATCTTCGGCATCATTCACCTTGCCATCATCAGCATGCTCTGGCTCGTACCACTGGGACTGGCTTTTGGTTTCCTTCGCGCGAAGTACAACACGCTGTGGTACGGTATCATTGGCCATTTCACCTACAACCTGGGCGTAGTCCTCATCGAATACGCACAGACAGCCGGATAGCGTCAACCTGTAATTTCGTTGATTTGCTGGATAATGGCATCCATCCTCCGCGCTTCTGACTTTATGCGGTCTAATTGTTCACGTTGGCCTGCATAGCCGTTTTCCAATTCGATCAGATAGATCAGTCCCAGTACACGCGCCAGAGGAGCACGAACATGGTGTGCATTCACAAAGGCGTACTCTCTCAGCATGGCTGACTTGGCGCGCACCTCGCGGATTCGTTCTGCAACCATGCTTTCCAGGTTGTTCTTAAGAGAGTCAAGTTCGACTTGCTGTTTCTTGAGTTGTTCCGTCTGTGAATCGAGTGTTTGCGTGACCCGGACCAGTTCTTCGTTGGTGCGACTGATCGACTGCCGGTAGTTAAAGAAGCGTGTCTTCAGGTGAATGACGATCAGAATCAACATGAGGGAGTTCAGGAGAAAATCGAATTCCACCGAGGGGGTCGAATAGTTCGGATTGCGCGTGCCTGTCCACGTCGGAAGTTCCACAACACTCAGGATCGCTAACACAATCCCGTAGGCCAATAGCAGGGCCACCTGCGTGATGCCATTTGAGGTAAGCACGATCCCAACAATCAGGACAATAAGCGTATATGGCCTCGATCCGTCCCACCCGCCGGTCTCGTTCCAGAAAAAGAATGTACTGATCAAGGGGATGCAGAAAAAGGCCAGGAGCATCAGACTATATGCCTTGGGATACAAACGCAGGAAAATCCAAAGCAAGATCAGGTTGACGAGGCCGGCCGCGATGACGCCAAGAGGAGATTCGATCAGGATGTGATGAGCCGTCTGGATTATTCTGAAAGCGATGGCAACGTACATCGCGTACAGAAAGAGCTGCATTTGCAGCTTCTCCCTTACCAGCTGGACATTATTTGAAGTCTCCATGACGCTTAATATCTTCTCTAAGGTTACGAACAATTACATGGAGTTCGGAGACTTCCTGCTTAAGCTGTCGCTCGAGGAAGCTGTCATCCCTCAAGCTACCTGTCTCAGCCATGATACTGCGCAGCGGCTCACCGAGCGATTCGGATGACAATCGCATATAGTCTTCAATCGCCTTGTTCTGGCGAACGATCTGCTGTGTATGTTCATGGATCTGGGCCTGAAGGTTAGCGTTAGCTTCATGAAGCTGACGTTTCCTTCGCTCTAGCTCCTGGTGCTGCAACGTTATGATATCGACCTTTTTTCCCAGTTCCTTGCGCAATTGGAGAATCCTGCCAGATTCCCTGACAAGTGCGTCTTTGAAGTAGAGAATGAGAATCAGAATGGCAATCAGCGTCGTGAAGAAATTGTCAAGCGATACAGATGCAGCGCCTTCGGGTGCAACTCCAAGGGAGCCATCGGTACGGACATAGTAGTTCGCGCCCAGGATGGCAAGCAGGTACAATACCATGAGCCACCGAAGTGTTTGGTGATCGTACACAAGCACGAAGAGCACCCCGAGTCCCATAAGATTGTATTCGGTCGTACCGAATATGCCATCGAACTGCACGTAACTGAAGGTGAGCAGTCCGAGTAATACCGGACCTGCCGCCAATGGCATCCGGTTGATCTTATTGAAATAGATGAGCGCGCCGAGTACGCAGAAGGTGCACAGGATGAGCAGGTCTATGATCAGTATGGGAACATAGATCGGTCCGGTCAGGTCCTGTATTACCGCTTTGAGCGTCCTGGCCGCGGCGATCACCATCGTCACGCACCATATCTGTAGCTCAAAGTCTTTCAGGCGCAGGCTATCGAGGACGGGGATTGTCATACGGGCGGCTACCCCGCACGGATGAGGGGGTGCCACCCAATATACTGAAAAGACGTCGGATCAGAAATCAACCGGGACATCCGCCCGATGTACCCTTGTCCGGCGTCGCCGAGACGCATTCACGTTACCACAGTGCCTGCTTTGCCCACCGACTCCATCACGTCCAGGAGATCGAACAGGCCATCCAAATCTTCCACGAGGTCGCGGAGATAGACAGCCTCCAGGGAACCCTGATACATCAGGAAATCGAAAAGCATCCTGCGTAGATTCTTCTGCAACCGGTCGACAGGGTGAAACTCCATGAACCGGACTACTTCCTGCTCTACGGCAGCAGGCAACCGTGGCGTGTCTTGCAGGGCCGTACCTTCGTCGGCCTCTGTTTCGTGGTCGTTGGTCTGTTTCATAAGAGGTATCTTTTTTAGGTTACTGTTTCTATTCAGACCCGCGACCGCCAGAGAAAAATGCTATTTGCCTTTGCCTGACTTTCGCGAGCGTGCCCTCGAATAGGTCAGTCGCTTTTCAGCTACACGCATGGCCTTCAGCGCCAGCTCCTCACCCTCCAATTCATACACCACCTTGTCGCTCAGATATGCCACCAGAAGTTCATGCTCATCCACGCCGAGGATTTTTGCGAGCATCACAACCTGTGCTCGCGTCGGTCGCTTAACGCCTCGCTCAATCCGACTGAGCAGGGAAGGATCGATTCCAAGCCCTGCGGCAACCTCGCGAATGAGCAGCCCGCGCGTCTCGCGAAGGCTGCGGATGGTTTCTCCAAGCGATTTCATGCGTACCTGATTTGTTACCCATTCAAAATGAAGGAGTTAGCAAACTTAATAGTTGACCTATTCAGACATGACCATTTTGGTCACTTCAAAGTTGCAGAATCACACCAAGAATAGCAACACTTTCTCTCAAGAAAGTGCCAAAAAAATCTTGAAAAAACATGAAAAAAATTTGCGGACAGACTATGCGTTTTAGGCACCCTATGTCACTTATACATTGGAAGGAGTTTGGTACCCATGCATCCGCGAGCGGAAGGCGTCTGCGCGCCGGATACTACAAGGTTTAAGTGCGAGTCCTCGATTCTCCCAACAGTTGGAGCCAACTTCCCTCCGGCTTAACAAGCCATAGCCAACCCTCTCAGGGCCGGAACGCCTACTCTGTAGAATCTCTTCATACTTTCTCAATTGGTCCAACCGGGCTTCCGGCCCTTTTTCCAACAGGCAATGAGCAGTGGGCAGTGAAACATCGGAGGAGTCAAGAGTTTGTTGGGTTAAAACAGATGGCTGTATCGTAGAGGCGTGGCATGCTGCGTCTCTACATACACCGATCACCCTATGTGTCCCATGTTTCCCCTATAGATCACATAGATTACTCGTTGACAGTTCTCCGTCGGGACCAGTAGTAAACCGGAATTCCGGCAAGCGTAATAATCAGTCCGGGCCAGGTGAACCCTGGCCTGTAAATGATGAGCAGTAAACAGAAAGAAATCCCCATCACAATGTATACAATGGGTAACACGGGATACCCAAACGCCTTATACGGCCGAGGATGATCGGGCCTGGTTTTCCGCAACACGAAAATTCCAATGATGGTAAGCACATAAAACATCACCACCACGAAGCCAATCATATCCAGCAACTCACCATATGTACCCGTGACACACCAAATCGACGCCAGCGCGCATTGATACCATAACGCAGATGCAGGCACAGACGCCTTGTTCAACATGCCCGCGCGACGAAAGAACAGCCCGTCTCTCGCCATCGTAAAACTCACACGTGCACCAGACAGAATGAGACCATTGTTACATCCAAACGTCGACACCATGATCATAAGCGCGATAATGATCGTCCCTACAGGCCCGAAAATCACTTGCGATACGGCAACAGCCACCCGGTCATTCTCGGCAAACGCAATCTCCTCAACAGGCAACACCGCAGTGTACATCAAATTGGTAAGCACGTAAAGCCCGCATACCATCGCCGTCCCGAGGAATAAACTAAGACCAATATTCCGCTGTGGATTCCGCATCTCACCGGCAATGAACGTCGCACTATTCCATGCATCACTGCTGAAAATTGATCCCACCATCGCGGCCGCAATAGCACCCAACGCGGCGACAAACGTGTACGACTCAGTCCCTTCACGAAGGGAATGAAGGGTCTGCTCTCCGGACCAGTTCATGCTCCAGACATGGCTATCCATGAAAATAAATCCAAAGAGCGTCAACCCCAGCAAACTGAGAATCTTGGTAACAGTAAAAGTCGACTGAACAATTTTTCCCTCCCGCACACCACGTGTGTTAACATACGTTAACAACACAATGGTCGCGATGGCAAGCACCTGCGCAGGCGACACCTGCAGGAATTGCAGGTCCAGCAACACCAGATCCTCCCCGACTGCGGGAATGAGGTACGCAGTGAACTTGGAGAAAGCGACGCCAACGGCTGCAATCGTGGCCGTCTGAATCACAGTAAAGAAGCTCCACCCGTACAGAAACGCCACCAACTTCCCGTATGCTTCCTGGAGGTAAACATACTGACCACCAGCGCGAGGATACATTCCGCTTAGCTCTCCATAACTTACGGCGGCGGTGACGGTCATGAACCCCGTGATCACCCATACGGCAATTAACCATCCGGCACTGCCCACATTGCGAAGCATATCCGCGCTTACGATAAAGATACCGGACCCAATCATGGAACCTGCTACGAGCATGGTTCCATCCCACAGACCGAGTACAGGCTTGAAGCTACGTTCACTCATGCCGTTATATTACAACTTTTCAGTCAAAATTAACGGTGTCGTCCCGGCATACGTCCATCCTATCTTCCTTTACGATGGTACAGGGCAATCACCATTCACGGGTAAGCCGAAACTTGAAAGGCCAGGCAGGAAGCTTACGAAGAAATCAACCTATAGTATTCCTTTTAATCTGATATACTGAAGGAGCATTATCGTCTTGGCATCGCGAATCTCACCGGAGTCGATCATGCCCAGTGCAGTCTCAAATGGAAGCTCCAGAACTTCAATGTTTTCTTCTTCCCCTTCCACGCCGCCACCTGCCGCAACTTTCATCGATGGGTCGTACTCGGCAATAAAGAAGTGGAGAATTTCCGTGACTGATCCAGGCGACATGTAAGCCTCAAAAATCTTTGTAACCTTGTCAATCCGGTAGCCCGTTTCTTCCTCGGCCTCACGCCTGATGCAGTCTTCAGGATTATCCGCATCCAGCAAACCCGCACAAGCTTCGATCATCATTCCATCGGGATTACCATTCACAAACGTCGGCAATCGAAATTGCCGAGTTAACACCACGGTGCCACGTACTTTGTCGTAAGGCAGTATCACAGAGCCATTGCCGCGATCATACACCTCGCGTGTCTGCTCCAGACGGGCACCGTCCTTTCGGGTATATGAATAGGTATACTTCTTAAGTAAGTACCAGTTATCGGAAAGAACTTTCGAACTGGTGATCGTTACGTCTTTTATCATGTTTGGCTGAATTCTGGTTTGGCGGGTTTTGATCGTTACGCTTGCCCCCGCATTTCCCTTATGGCTGTTTCGATGTCAGATCCCGCCGGTTGCTGGAACACTTCCAGTCCAAAATAAGGGATTGCCGACAGCAGGTGGTCGAAAATATCTGCCTGAATGGATTCGTACTCGGCCCAGACCACTGTATTGGTAAAGCAATAGATTTCCAGAGGCAAGCCTTTGTCTTCAATGGCGAGGTGCCGGACAAGCAGCGTCATATCCTGACGAACACCTTTGTGATTTCTGAGATAGGCTTCCGCGTACTTGCGGAACACGCCGATGTTCGTCATCCGCCTTCCGTTGATCAACTCCGACGTGTCGAAATCGTGCTCCGCATTGTATCGTTCTATCTCCGCCTGGCGTTCTGTAATGTAGTCCCTGATCAGGTAAAACCTTTTGTAACGCTCACGGGTCTCCGGGTCAACAAATCGAACTGAACGCAGGTTGATGAGAATGGTGCGCTTGATCCGTCGCCCTCCGCTCTCGCGCATACCGCGCCAATTCTTGAAACTGTCGGTGATTAAGTTGTAGGTAGGGATCGTCGTGATCGTCTTGTCCCAGTTCCGCACCTTCACCGTGTGAAGATTGATGGCAATCACATCGCCATCGGCGTTGAACTTGGGCATCTCGATCCAGTCGCCCACGCGCACCATGTCGTTGGAAGAAATCTGCACGCTCGCGACAACACCCAGGATGGTATCCTTGAAGATCAGCAGGATAATTGCCGTCATAGCACCGAACGCCCCCAGCAGAACCAGCGGCGATTTGTTGAGCAACAGTGATATGACCGTTATGCCAGCCGTGATGTATAAAATGATGCGGGCGAGTTGGAAATAGCTTGCAATCGGTTTGTGGTTGAAGGCCTGCGACTGCTGTACGAGATATTCGGCTGCCCTCAGCAGCGAGACAAACACCAACATGCCCACAATCACGAGATAGATGTCGATCATCTTGTCTACGACCGGGACCATCTCTTCAAAATCCCGGAACAGGATGGGCACGAATATTTTGACAATTATAGCAGGGACGATGTGGGCCAGGTTCTCGAAGGTCTTATTGTCCGCGAGTACATCATCCCATTTGGCAGGAGTCTTCTTAAGAAAGGAATGAAGATACCGAATGACGTAGCGCCGGGTGACGAAGAACGCCACGTAGAGCACAATGCCCAGGAGGATCAGGAGGACAATCAGACGCAGGTAGGGTATCCAGTCCCCTGCAACCCCCGCATCTCTCAGCAAGCTTTCAATCCATTTCCGGAAATCCTCCATGTAGTTTCAGGTTGCGCAATTCGGCGGGCGCTAAATTGTGAAGGTTTATACACACAAACAAGAAAAGGACGAAAGGTAAATTCTCGAACTTTGTAACAAAGGACCACGGACCATCGTATCGCATGAAAAGGCGCGACGGCGCCGCGCCCGCCGGATTTTAGTTACATCGAGATATGACAACAGAAATCGCACTCAGGTACCTTCACTTCATCAGCATCTTTGCTATCGTTGGATCTCTTACGTCGGAGCACATGTTGCTCCGCCCGGCGATGACGCGTCGTGAGATAGGAAAGCTTGCACGTATTGATGCTGTCTACGGCATTGCAGCGCTTACCCTACTGGCAGCAGGTCTCACGCTGTGGCTGGGAGGCCTCAGCAAGCCAACGGAATTCTATTCCCGAAACTGGATCTTTCACCTGAAGATCACGTTGTTTCTTGTAATCGGACTACTTTCAATTTACCCTACAGTATTCTTTATCAGGCAACGCAAGGGGCAACAGGATGAAACGGTAAACGTTCCCAAATCAGTATTTACACTACTGCGTTTAGAATTGACCCTGCTCGTGATTATCCCACTACTTGCTGGATTGATGGCACGGGGAGTGGGGTTCAACTAAAAAGTTGCAGGCGCAGGTGCAGATGCAGCAGCGTCGTAGTAACTGAACGCGATCGGTAACCATTGTATCTGCGTCTGCGTCTGTCTGCTGTTCATCCTTTCCAGTTTTTCAGAAACCTCGCACTCTCCTCCAAATGCGGCGGTCCCATTTCAACGAAGTAATTCTTCACGCCATTCTTTTCTGCCGCAGCGAAGAATTCCTTCCAGTCTACCACGCCTTTGCCCAGCGGCACCTGCTCCTCTCCTTTACCAGACCAGTCATACAAGTGGGCTGAAATGTAACGACCCGGATAACGATTGAAGTAGTCGGCCGCCTTGTAACCCGCAATAATCACCCACACCTGGAACTGCAGCTTCACCAACTCCGGATCAAGACGATCCAGAAGCACATCATAGATGAGCTGACCATCCAGTTTCTCGAACTCGAAGTTGTGATTGTGGTAAGCGAGTTGAACTCCAGACTTGCGCGCCAGTTCACCAATCTTGTTTGCTTCCTCAGCCGTGCGCTTCCAGTCGTCGAGCGTTGCACCTCTCGGTAATCCTGGCGAAGCAATGACCATCTGCGTCAAGCCGAGTTCTTTTGCAAAATCGATTCGTTCCTGCGCATGATCTCTTAGTTCACCCATCCCAAAGTGGCAACTCACACAAGTGAAGCCCGCGTCTTTGATCATTTTCTTAAGAGTCGCGGCAGGAATATCCTGCAACGGACCAAATCCCGTATTGGCATAACCTTTAGGTGAACACAGCTCGAAGCTGTTGTAACCCATTGCGGCCATCTTCTTGAGTGTACCGGTGAAATCCTTGCCGATGTCTTCGCGCACAATCCAGGTTTGAAAACCGATGTGCTTTATGCGTTTCGCCATCCCCTCCGCGCTCAGCAACCGCGGCGTCAGCATAGAAGCGCCTGCCAGTCCTGCTATGCCCCTCGCTAGAAATTTTCTTCTGTCCATGGTGTTCATTGGTGTGTAATATTTATGAATTCAAAGTCGCCAAATAGAAAGTCCCTTCTTCCCCACAATCATTTTGCGAGAGGATCTGGCCGGATTTGGAATTTGAACACCTTGCTCGTCGTGCCCTTACCTCCTTCCATATGAAACGGTGCACGCGTGCTGATGGTGGCCCAAAGTCCACGACCCTTCCAACCGGCATTCGGATCATCAATTCTACCATCAAGCCACTTCGTGTAAAAACCCAGCGGATAAGGAACACGAAGCACAACCCATTCGCCATCCTTCAACGCGAGCAATCCCTCCGATTCATTGCCTGTGTTAATGGGTGTGTTCTCACCCAATCCCGATGTATTAAACTGATCTACCCAGGTGTAGTAACTCGACTCAGCGCTTCCCGGTGTGTCAACACCACCAAGCTGAGGCAGCGGTTCCGTGTAAAAGGTCCAGCCTTCCGGACAGTGTTGGCCCGTGGCATCCGGACCATTGAGTGGCCCGTTGCACTTGCGACGATCAAAGCTCGCCATGTGTCCACTGGCCAGCGCCACCCACGCGACACCATTGCGGTCAATGTCCATACCCCTTGGCGAAAATCCTTCAACAGGTTCTCCATTTTCCTGAAGAGGAAGTTCATAATATTCAACCAGGGCAGTCTCAGGAGGATTTGATCCGGGATCAAGACGAATAATGCCGCCGGGATATCCAAGCGTCGAGCCCCACACGCTACCATCCGGTGCAGGTGACACGGCGTATAGTCCACGCGCGATTCGCTTGTCCTTCTGCGGATCTACAGGTTCCTCCGGCTCCACATAGTCATCGCGCTTGCCATTGCCGTTCGTATCGAGGATCAATGCAGTCCAGCCTTGTGATGCCATCTCATCGCCGGTCTCTAGATACTTCTTCGTATCAAGCCATCCGATCACATCACCGCCACCGCTGGTCCACAGAGTATTGCTTCCATCTTCCGCAAACATGAGGTGGTGAGTGCTGAAGCACGTGCCGATGGGTGTGTACGTCTTTGTCTTCGGATCATAAACACCCAGGTGACGAAACGCCCGATCTTTCGGATAGAGCTTAGCAGAAGGATGATCTGAACCTTCTTTGCAGAAGTCCGGATTGTCCGGAGGACGTATTGTTGCTGTTATCCAGACGCGCCCTTCCGCGTCCATCATGGGATTGTGTACGTTAGTCTTGCTGTTCCATATCGGCTCGTCGCCCCAATAGGGAGAAGGCTGTGGCATATCAGGACCGTTAGCCACCTGTGTTGCGGGATCGCGTACCGTGAGGGGAATACGTGTAGTGTCATGCGTCAAGGGATTGAGCACAGGGAGGTAATCGGCGCTCTCTTCCATCGCTCCATAGAGTTCACCATTAGCGTTGACGGTCGGGTTCCTTCGGTCTGTTGATACGAGATCGTGCAAATACCCCTTCGGATCCGCCCAGTCCCATTGCGTAATCACAACATTGCGTTCAATACCAGATGGGCGCGGCGGCGCAGGAGGTACCGCACCGGCCGCAATCTTATCGGTCCAATCAGCAAACATTTTTAGTGTGCCCTCAGCGCCCCACTGATGTACTGAGGCAGTCATCCAGTCACCTGCCTGACCGGACTGAAGCCGACGTTGCCAGGCTTCTACTGAAGATTCAAACTCTCCCAACGCTGGGTGCAATTCACGAGTGGCTTTTGTACCCAGCGCGTGACATGCGAGACACGCACCCGACTTGATGTTTCGCAGAAATGAGGCCTGCGTTTTCATGTTAGGAGAAATGCCGTTGCCTTCCGGACCTGTTCCAGGGAAATTACTTTTGTCCGGAACATCCAAAAGTGAAAACCAATACCCTGCTGGATAGTATTCGGCCGCAGCACGTTCGTCGGGCGCCGGCACCGCTTCCAAATCGAGCATCGTGCCGGGTCGTGCGTCTTTCTTCGGCGAGTCAACTAACCCATAGCCTCGTACCCACACGGAATAAGAAGCATCGGGCAGATCGGGAATCAGGTACTGACCCTTGTCGTTCGTAACAACGATCCGTGCGAAGCGCGTGGGAAGGTCAAATGTTTCGGCGATGACCCAGACGCCCGCTTCCGGACCATTCGGGCCGGTGACAACGCCACCGATGTCGTCATTATCAATGGCTACCGATCCGTTCTCATTGCATGCGCTGAACAACGCGATAATGGCAGCGTACAGGCAGCCGGAATACTTTAGGCTTTCTTTCATGAGATTTTGAGGAGATTGTTGGACAGGAATTGCATAGCTT
>DATCLO010000142.1:0-16000 GCA_036563875.1 Cyclobacteriaceae bacterium | reverse complement strand
CCTTAACATTCAGGCCGGACATGCGGTACAACGACGCGCCGGTTTCGACAGCAAGAAAATTCGTGATATCGACGCCGACACCACGAATGGAGAACGGACTTATCGGTGTGGAGAAATAACCATTTTTCGGAAGAAAGTAGGAGAACGAAAGGCCGAAATCCTGAGCGAGGGTCCCCGTAGACAGGCAAGCCAGGAAAGCGACCGAAAGAATACGGTGCTTCATGTTGCTTTTTCTTGCAAAGTAATGAATCAACAGGTCAATCCTCGGGTACAATGAGCTTTTCAGTGAGGTGTCCGGCCCTCACGAGATAAACTCCTGGAGGGAGGGGAGCAGTTGGATACCAGTGTTCTTCGAGCGTGTCCTCCCCCTTGCCAACTAGTGTCATCGTTGCGACGATCCGTCCTGCAGGAGCATAAATCGATATTGGAATTCTCGCTTCGCCTGTGATGCCTGTAAGTCGAATACCGACAGACTTGCCGTCGTATGGATTCGGAAAGACGGTGAGTGTTGGAACCAGATGTACATCGTTGTCAATGACTACTACCCGCGAATAAGTTGAAGTGCCGTCGAAGTCAGTTTGCTTTAGACGGTAATAACTCCTTCCCGCCAGGGGCATCCGATCTTCGTATCCGTAGTAGTGAGGTTCTTTCGTGGTGCCGCTTCCGGGAACGTCGCCGACAGCCTCGTACCATTCACCATCTGCTGACCTTTCAATTGTGAAGTAATTGTTGATGTTTTCAGAAGCTGTTGACCAGGTGAGTTGCACGGATCCGGAAGGCGTGAGTGCAGCGTCAAGTGAATTCAACACAAGCGGATGCCGTCAATAACATGAGTTGCAGGTATTGAGAATCCAAAACCCCTGGCGATTAGTGGTGATGACGTGGAGACTACTATTCCCTCCGTCGCGCGATCGTTGTCACTACTAATTACACCACCCGGGTTGGTCCATCCGCTGCCGGATGCAATGGTGGGACTTCTTGGGCCGGTAGATTGACTAAAGGCTGTGAACACGCCGGTACACAACACCAAAACAGCACAAAACCGCCCTGAGTTTGCCAAAAAACGGGCCACGGCAATACAGGTAGGGTAAAAAATTCAGAGGGTAACCGTAAAAGTATCAAACAACGCAAAAAGCCGCAAACTCATGTACCATTCATTGAATGAATTTATACTTTCAGGGAAACTTGCTCGCCGGATGTGTACCACACCCCGGAATTCCTTGCGGTTTCGAGGTGTCCCTTATACATTGCCCAACCATGGGTCCTCGTCTTATTCTCGTCCTCTGTGTTTTGCTCCTCGCATCGTGTCAGGTACGTCGCGAGCCGGCGGCCCTCGTCATACGCGGAGGTACCATTTATACCATGGATGACGCAAACCCCGTCGTAGAAGCGGTAGCCATTCGGGGCGATACTATCGTCTTTGCGGGGTCACAGGGTGATATGCAGCGCTACATCGGCAAAGACACACGCATCATCGAGTTGGAAGGCAATACGATGACGCCAGGCTTCATCGAGAGTCATGGTCACCTGATGGAAACGGGATACAAGGAACTCAACCTGGATCTGTCAGGTACGACTACCTATGAGCAGGTAATGCGGAAAGTACAGGAAGCGGTGGGTCGTGCTGCGCCGGGCCAATGGATCATAGGAAGAGGCTGGCATCAGGATAAATGGAAAGGCGATTTTCCCAGGGTAAACGGTCTGCCCACACATGACGGGATCTCTCAAGTATCTCCTGACAATCCCGTGTTTCTTGAACACGCAAGCGGTCACGCGGCTCTTGCGAACGACAATGCGATGGCCCTCGCGGGCATCTACGCGCTTACGCCTGCTCACACGGCCGAACTACTTGAGGGCAAGGGAGAAGTACTGCGTGATAAAGAGGGACACCCCACAGGCATGTTCATTGAACGGGGGATGTCCCTGATCACCAAATTCATTCCGGGAAGTACTCCCGAACGTGACGAGCAGGCGCTGGAACTCGCTTTGGCGGCTTGCCTGCGTAATGGTATCACCAGTTTTCATGACGCTGGTGCAAGCCAGCAAAATATCGAGTTGTACCAATCTTTTCTGTCCTCGGGTAAGCTAAGCGTGAGACTTTATGTGATGATCGACGGTGGCAATCGTGATATGTTTTACCGCTGGATGAAGAGAGGACCTCGCATCGATCCTGAAAACAAGCTTACCATTCGTGCTGTGAAGCTGAGTGCTGACGGCGCACTGGGATCGCGCGGTGCGTGGTTGCTTGAACCCTATGCAGATCGTCCTGGGCATGTGGGACACGAAACGTTGCCCATGGACACAGTATACAAGACTGCGCGTATTGCGGCCCAACGTGGCTTTCAATTGTGTACGCACGCTATAGGCGATCGCGCGAATCGCGAAGTGCTCAATCAGTATGAAAAAGCATTCCATGACGTGGTTACGCCGTCGCAGCAACTGAGGTTCAGGATAGAGCATGCACAGCATCTTGATGAAGCGGACATACCGCGATTTGGACAGCTGGGCGTTATTGCCGCGATGCAGTCAATTCACATGTCGTCCGACAGACCGTGGGCAATCGACCGGCTGGGACCCGAGCGAATTACCGAAGGGGCCTATGTGTGGCAAAAATTGTTGCAATCGGGAGCGCGCATCGTCAACGGCACCGACACGCCTGTGGAACCTATCAACCCGGTGGCGTGCTTTTATGCTGCTGTGACACGCAAAACGCTGGAAGGTCAGCCTGCCGAAGGTTATGAACCGGATCAGAAAATGACGCGGGAGCAGGCGCTGCGGTCCTACACGCTGGATGCAGCCTATGCCGCGTTCGAAGAGGGCGTTAAGGGATCTATTGCGCCAGGTAAGCTGGCCGACTTCACCGTGTTTTCGCGCGATATCATGACTGTACCCGAGGATTCAATACTCGACACGAAGGTCGTGATGACCATCATAGGGGGTAAGGTCGTGTACGAAGCGCACTAACAAAAAAGCCCGAATCTCACGGGCTTTATTTTGACTATTCTTCGTTGCGCAGATATTTCTCTGCTTTCTTCTTCAGCATGTCGCGATCGGCAGTGATCGAAGGGTCGCTGTAGATGTGTTGTGAAAGTTCTCCGACGACACCTTTCTTATAGCCGAGGCGTTCTGCTATTTGCTCGCAGAAAATGATTTCACTACGGAACACCTGGCCATCCATTTTCATGAGTTGGATGAGGTAATAGAGGTGCTCGAATTTTTCGTCGGGAGTGAGTGAATTCAGGCCGGAAATGGGCGACGGTTTCTGTAGCATTGCGTCGATCTCTTCCTTAGGGATCCCATTTGCCTTCCCGATCAGGTGAATAAGCTTGGCTTCCCGGGCAGCTACGTTTTTGTCGCTTGCGGCAAGGTTTATCAGTACATTGAGCTCAGCTTTCTTGTCGAAGATCATACAATAGCGGTTTATTAGGGTCTAAATTTGGGAAAAATAGGCCGTCGAATTATTGAAAAATGCGCCTATTTGGTACATCGTCAGAATTCTGGGCTATGTATTCGTTGAAATGCAACCCTTATATTCAAGGCGCGTCTATAGACAAAGTTTAGAGCCATGAGGCGAATTCTTGCAACTGTTATTTTCTCGACGCTGGTGCTTGTTGCCTACGGGCAGCAAAGTGAAGTTCGTGAAGTCGGATCATTCCGGGGTGTCCGGGTGGCAGAGGGAATTGATGTATACCTCAAAAAAGGAGACCGGGAGTCGGTACGTGTGGAAGTCGGTGGTAACACGGAGTTGTCGCATATTGTCACCGAAGTTACGGGCACTTACCTGCGAATTCACGTGAGCGATGGTCGCTTCCGGAGGAATGTTAACGCTCGGGTATTTGTCACGTATCGCGATATCGATCGGATTTCCGCCAGTTCCGCTGGCAACGTCTATACGGATGGTGTTCTCAAGACCCGGAGCCTCGAGATCGAATGCGCCAGCGCAGGGTCCGTTGAAATTGAGATCGATGTCAATGAACTGGAGGTTCGTGTTTCCAGCGCGGGCGATGTGGAACTTGAGGGTAAGGCCGAAAAGGGTGAATTTGAAGTAAGCAGCGCCGGTCAAATCGACGCATATGACCTCCAGGTAGATATTCTTTCCGTTGAGGCCAGCTCAGCGGGCTCCGCCAAGGTGTATGTGGTCAAGGAACTTGAAGCCAGGGCAAGCTCGGCCGGTAACATCCGCTTCCGCGGTAATCCCACAAAAAGCCGAACAGATTCTAATACGGGCGGATCCGTGAAAAAATCCTATTAACGGAGAGCGTACCCCGAGGGTACGGGCCAGGTCAGTTATTTCTTTATTTCCCCGTTCGCCGTTACTTTTATGGCCCAAACACTGACCTATGGCGTACCTGAGATTCAAGGCATTAGAAATCCTGAATTCGCGAAAGCCGATTCCTGCACAGCTTCCGTCCAACAGCGTCTCTGATTTCTTCAATGAGAACGTCTTCGACATGGAGCAAATGCGGGCCACGCTTTCTCCATCTGTGTTTAACAAGGTCAGCCAGGCCATCAAAAGAGGGGAAAAGATCGATGAAACAACCGCTGATGCAGTTGCCATCGCTGTAAAATCGTGGGCCATTGGAAAGGGCGCGACGCATTTCACGCACTGGTTCCAACCACTGACTGGAGGGACGGCGGAAAAGCACGACAGCTTTTTCGATGGTTCGACGAAAATAGAAAAGTTCAAGGGCAGTGAGCTCGTACAGCAGGAACCCGATGCATCGTCATTCCCCAGCGGAGGAATCAGAAGTACTTTCGAAGCACGCGGATACACAGCATGGGATCCGTCGTCGCCTATGTTCCTCTACGGCAAGACACTCTGTATCCCAACCATATTTGTTTCGTACACAGGCGAACCACTGGATACCAAAGGTCCGCTGTTCAAGGCGCTTAAGGCTATCGATGTCGCCGCGACAAAGGTGTGCCAGTTGTTTGATCGCGACATCCAGCATGTCGGGGCGTCGCTGGGTTGTGAACAGGAGTTTTTTGTAGTCGACAAGGCTTTGTACATGGCCCGACCTGATCTTGTCATGGCAGGACGTACAGTCTTTGGTCATTCACCGGCGAGAGGTCAGCAATTGGAAGACCATTATTTTGGATCTATTCCATCCCGCATATACGAGTTTTTGCGCGACTTCGAAATAGAGGCGTGGAAACTTGGGATACCCGTGCGAACGCGGCACAACGAAGTTGCTCCATCACAGTTTGAGGTAGCTCCAGCTTTCGAAAGCGTAAACGTGGCAAATGACCACAACCAGCTTTTGATGGACCTCATGCAGCGTGTGGCGGAGCGGCACGACCTTCGTGTGCTTTTTCATGAAAAGCCTTTTGAAGGAGTGAACGGAAGCGGCAAGCACAACAACTGGTCGCTTATCACTGATACAGGCGTCAACCTCTTTGCACCAACCAGCAGTGCGCGCGACAACCTGATGTTTCTTACGTTCTTCGTAACGACCATTAAGGCTGTGTACGAACATGCAGACCTCCTCCGTGCGAGCATTGCCACGCCCGGTAACGACTACCGCCTCGGTGGCAACGAAGCGCCTCCGGCAATCATGTCGGTGTTTATCGGCTCGCAAATGACGAACGTCCTCAACGAATTGGAAAGCAAGGGTAATGTCCGCATCCAGAAGGGCGACAACATGTACATGAAGTTGGGTATCGACCACATTCCGGAAATTATCCTGGACAACACCGACAGAAACCGAACCTCGCCCTTTGCCTTTACAGGAAATAAGTTTGAATTCCGCGCCGTGGGATCGAGCGACAACTGTGCTACTGCCATGACGGCCCTAAACCTGATTGTTGCCGACCAACTTGAGGCATTGCATTCCGAAGTAATGGCCAGTATAGAAAAAGGTACTGAGAAACGGTTGGCCATCGTTAATGTGCTTCGCCGGTATATTAAGGAATCCCGCAACATCCGGTTCGAGGGTGATGGTTATTCGGCGGAATGGGTAAAAGAGGCAAAGGCTCGTGGCCTCTCCAACATTTCAACTATGCCCGAGGCGATACAAGCCTATCTGTCGGAAAAATCGCTGTCGCTATTTGAGCGCCACGGCGTCTATACCAGGAAGGAAGTGTACGCCAGACAAGAGATTAAACTCGAGAACTACATCAAACGAGTGCAAATCGAAGCGCGCGTCATCGGCGACCTGGCGATGAATCACATCATTCCTACAGCCATTGCATATCAGAGCAAACTCATCGAGAATGCCAACGGACTCAAAGGCCTTGGTATTGACAACAGTGCTGTCATCAACACGATCGAACAAATCTCGAAGCATATCGCGATAATCAAAAAGAACGTTACGGAGATGATCAACGAGCGCAAACGCGTCAATAAGATCACAGACACAAAACAGCGTGCTCTGGAATACAGTGAATGCATCAAGGCACGCTATTTTGACGCCATCCGCGATTCAGTAGATAAGCTTGAACTGCTTGTCGACAATGAAGATTGGCCTCTCGTGAAGTACAGAGAGTTGTTGTTTCTCAGATAATTGAGGTTCTAGCCCTTGTTGAGAATTTTATTGTATTGCTGCGGATTGTGCAGGATCTCGATAGCCTTCGTGATAGCTTCATCGTACTTGATCCCGGCTTCCACTTTGCCGCGTTCCAGGTGATAACGCGCTGCGATCTCCTGCTCCAGCAACATTTTGATCTGATCTTTATAGCGCATCAACTCGTTGTCTCGGTTTTGCTTAATCGCATTGTGAATCTGGGCGAGTTGCGTCTTTACTTCGTCGTAATACCGCTCTTTTGTTAGCTCTTTTTCCAGTTTGCGAAGTTCCGTCTCCATCATGGAGACGTAGGAGTAAGAACGGTTACGCATCCAGTTTACGAAGTGCTGGTATTCCGCATCGCTCAATGTAAACGTAGACGGATCCGGTGCATTCGGATGGTTGTATGCGTATTCATTTGCATAATCAAAGATGTGTCCCTGCTCGGAGAGCGCTTCAGCAAGCGGGAGTAGTTCCATGCTCGCCGTCTGGATATCGGGGTCGATTCCGCCTCCATCGTACACGGTACGTCCGTTCGTCGTCTTGAATGCGCGCTTGAGCGAGTCGGGGATAGCTCCGACACTGCCATCTTCGCGACGATGGGAGTAGTCGAGTACCTGAATGCATCGGCCCGTCGGCGTATAATACTTTGCCGTTGTAACCTTCAGCTGCGAATTGTACGACAGCTGTCGGCTAACCTGAACAAGCCCTTTTCCGAATGACTTCTCGCCAAGGATAACACCGCGATCGTAATCCTGAATCGTGCCCGCAACGATTTCCGAAGCAGAGGCGCTACCGCGATTTATGAGAACAGCCAGTGGCAACTCGGCGTCGACGGGAGGATTCAGCGTTTCATAGCTGAGATTGTTTTCAGGAATCTTGCCCTTCGTGCTGACAACCTTCTGACCTTTCGGAATGAAGATGTTCGTTACATTAACGGCCTCCATCAACAAACCACCCGGATTGCCGCGCAGGTCGAGGATCACCGATTTTGCGCCCTTGCCTTTCAGATCGAGCAACGCGTTTTTCACTTCCTTGCTCGCGTCGGGTGTAAAGTCAGAGAGTTGTATGTAGCCGACGTCCGACGCCACCATATCGTAGTGCGGGACGTTACTTACCTTAACCTTCTGGCGCTGAAACGTTAGTTCAATGAGATCTTTTTCGCCAAACCTTTTAACCGTAAGGTGCAGTGGAGTACCTACCTGACCCTTCATCAGCTGTGAAGCTTCATCACGGGTGAGTTCGCTGAGCGGGATGTTGTCTATCTTGACAATCTCGTCGCCAATCTTCAACCCTCCGAGTTGCGCTGCGAATCCTTCCATGATCATCGACACCACCGTACGATTGCCGATGTCGCGGGTGACGGCACCAATGCCACCGTACTGGCCGGTGTTCATCGTGCGGAAATCTTCGACTTCGTCTTCAGGGATGTAGTTGGTATAGGGATCCAGCGACTCGAGCATGGCGTCAATGCCCGTGCGGATAAGGGTATTCGGGTTCACGTCATCGACGTACAGGGCGTTCACCTCCCGGAATAAGGTTGCGAAGATGTCGAGATTCCTGGCGATCTGGAAATACCGGTCCGATGGCTCCGAGAAAGCGAGAACACCGACCAGCCCCGCTACAATCAAAAATGCTGTTACCCGCTTTTTCATATCGATTCAGCCCTTCAGTAAATCTCCACAAGTTAGCCGAATTTTGCCAGCTTTCCCGTACCAAATGCCGCGGGGTGGGGGATAACGCGACGTCTGTATATTTTTTTGGTGATTTTTTGGTTTAATTGGGTGATAAACAACCCTTTTCTATGCGTTCCAGAGCCATTTTTTCCTTCCTCATTGCGGTCTTGCTGCTCGGATGCAGCAAACCCGAACCGGCGTACGAAACGAAGACCGCTGAGAGCAACGGTTACACGTACGAATATGTAACGAACGACCCAATGGGTGTTCGTATCTACACGCTAAAGAATGGCCTCAAAGTTTACCTAAGCGATTACAAGATTGCCCCGCGCATACAAACCTGCATCGCGGTTCGTGCTGGTGGAAAGAACGACCCTGCCGACAACACGGGTCTGGCGCACTATCTCGAACACATGATGTTCAAGGGAACATCTGATTTTGGTACGCTCGATTGGGAAAAGGAACGCGTCTTACTCGACAGCATAGAATCCATGTTCCAGCATTATCGAACGCTTACTAATCCCGCTGAACGAAAATCCTACTACCGGTTGATTGACCAGGTATCGAATGAAGCTTCTCGCTATGCTATACCCAACGAGTACGATCGCATGGTGAGTGCACTCGGCGCGCAGGGAACGAATGCATACACAACGGAAGACCGCACCGTATACATCAACGACATTCCGGCCAACCAACTGGAGAATTGGCTGCGCATTGAATCGAACCGTTTCCGCATGATCGTCAACCGCCTGTTTCATACGGAGCTCGAGGCGGTGTACGAAGAAAAGAACCGAAGCCTCGACAACGATTATTGGAAATCTTACGAGGCACTTTACTCGGGAATGTTCAGAGCCCACCCGTACGGCCTACAGACGGTAATCGGCACAATTGATCACTTGAAAAATCCTTCGATTACCGCGATACGCGACTACTTCACGAAGTATTATGTTCCGAACAATGTTGCCATCTGTCTTAGTGGGGATCTCGATTACGATCGGACCATAGCTCTGATTGACAAGTATTTCGGAAGCTGGGAGCCCAATACAAGTCTGTCCCGTCCGGATTGGCCGGAAGAGGCCCCATTGGAAAAGTCTGTAGCGAAAGAAGTGATTGGTCCTTTCGAGGAATGGATATATCTGGGATTCCGTTTCGATGGATTTATGAGCGAAGATCATCGAAAGTTGAAACTTATCGACATGTTGCTTGCCAACAGCGAAGCGGGCCTGATCGATATCAATTTGAAGCAAAAGCAGCGCGTGCTTGATGCGACGAGCTTTGTGGATGCTATGGAAGACTACAGCGTTCACATCTTTCAGGGTACTCCCCGTGAGGGCCAAAGCCTCGAGGAAGTCAGAGACCTTATCCTTGAGCAAATTGAACTCATAAAGCAAGGAGAGTTTGAGGATTGGCTCCTCGAGGCAGTCATCAACCACTTCAGAAAATACGCTATACAGCAGCGGCAAAACAACTACTCCCGCGCAAACCAGCTCGTGTTGGCCTTCACCAACGACGTGCCCTGGATTGAGATGGTTAAGGAAGTCGACGACATGCGGAAGATAACGCGCGAGGAGCTCATACGTTTTGCCAACGAACACTACAAAGACAATTATGTGGTCGTTTATAAGCGGACGGGCAAGGACCCGAATGCGCGTCAGGTGGAGAAACCTGAAATCACTAAGGTAACCCTTAACCGCGAAGCGCGCTCACAATTCCATGAGCAACTTCTTGCGAGCGAACCTGAACCCATCAAGCCGGTCTTTGTCGATTATGAGAAGGACCTCAGCAGGCTGCAGATGAACAAGGGGATTGAAGTGCTCTACAAGAAGAATGAAGAAAACGAATTGTTCAACCTGTACTACCTAACCGAAACGGGTACGAACAACGATCCGCGACGCCAGGTTGCTGTACAATATCTCGAATACCTTGGCACTGACAGCCTTTCCGCTGAGGATTTCCGAAAGGAATTATATCGACTCGGATGCAGTTTCAATGTCTTTGTCTCACCTGATCAGACGTACGTGATGCTGACCGGCCTCGCCGACAATATGGCGCCGGCTATGTCACTGTTTGAGCAACTGCTCAACAATCCCCATGGCGATGCGGAAGCGCTGGCGAACATGGTTGACGGCATGCTTAAGTCCCGCGAGGACAACAAGAAGAACAAATACACCATTTTGTACGATGCGATGCTGAACTACGGCATGTACGGTCCCAGGTCGCCATTCACGAATGTACTGAGCAACGCTGAACTCCGCGCACTGACACCGGATGATTTGCTGCCGATCATCAAGGGTCTGACCACTACGGAACACAAGGTGTTGTATTACGGACCTGCGAGCGAAAGCGAATTGCTGGCAGTCCTCAACGAGCGGCACAAACTTCCCGAGCAGTTACAGCCTGCTCCCGAACCTGTGGAGTTCCCTATGGCAGACGTTGCGAAACCGGCTGTATTCTGGACTGACTACGACATGGTGCAGGCTGAGATCATCATGCACGCCAAAGGGCCTGTATTTGATCCTTCACTTGCGCCTCTGTCGCGGATGTACAACGAATACTTCGGCGGAAACATGTCGTCTATCGTGTTCCAGGAGATTCGCGAAGCGCAAGGTCTTGCTTACGCGGTATCTGCCAGCTACACCCATCCGGCAAAGGCAGGCGATCACGACCGGCTCTTTGCCTATGTAGGCACGCAGGCCGACAAGCAGGCGGAGGCAATGGCAGCACTTATTAAGATCATGAATGAAATGCCTGAGTCTGAGAGTACGCTGGAGGCCGCACGTAAGTCGATCCTGAATCAAATCGAAAGTGAGCGGATTGTGCGAACGTCCGTCCTCTTTAACTATCTCAACGCGAAAAAGCGTGGCCTGGAGTACGATCTCAGAAAGGATGTTTACGAGAAGGTTCCTTCACTGAGTTTGACCGATGTGAAGCAGTTCCAGGAGAAGTACGTGAAGGGGAAAGACTACAACATTATGGTGCTGGGTAGTCGCGACAAACTCGACTTCAGCGACCTGAGAAAATACGGCGAAGTCAAGGAAGTCAGCCTCGACGAACTGTTCGGATACGAGAAGGTGCAGCGCATCAATATCGAGGGTACGGGACGGTGAGTTCACCGACGCTCACGGTGACGTCCATACGCGCCTCAGGAAGCGCAGCCAGTTGCCGTGCGTGATGTTTTCGATGTCTGACTGCTGATAGCCTCGTGCTCTTAGCAGCGCAGGTAGCTTTTGCAGATCGGCGATGGTGTCCATGTCTGCGGGGCTTTGCTCTTTACCATAGCCACCATCAAGGTCGGACCCTATGCCAACGTGCAGGGTGTTGCCTGCAACCTGGCAGATATGGTCGATGTGGTTGACGAGTACGTCGAGCGTACAGTTCGTACTTTGGGGCGTGGATACGCCGCGTACCCACGCGGGCACCATCATCCAGGCATCAAGTACTCCCCCGATGACGGCATCGCGGGCGATCAATTCCCGGATTTGTTCATCTGAAAACTGCCGATTGTGATCGACGATAGCCCGGCAGTTGCTGTGGCTGGCCCAGACGTGACCGCGGAAATGATCCATAGCTTCCCAGAAGCTGTCGTCGCATAAGTGAGTTACATCAAGAATAATGTTAAGGCGCTCCATTTCGCGCAGGAGATCCCGTCCTTGTGAACCAAGGCCTCCTGTGGCGTTTGTGCCTTGAGCGTAGCGGCCGGGACCGTAATGCGCAGGTCCAACGGCACGTAGTCCATAGGCATAGGCCTTCTCCAGGTACTTCAGGTTGACGATTGAGTCGGCGCCTTCGAGACTGAGGATGTAACCGATCGCGGTGTGGTCGCCTGAATTCCAGGCTGCCAGATGTGCATCGAGGGTATTGAGATCATACACCTGCCGGAGGTGACCGTCATTTTCCATGGCACGGTACCACGCGAGTTGGCCTTGCGTATGCGCCCAGGCTTGTTCGGGTGAGTTCCATCCGGGGAGGTCGCTTCCGCGTTCGACGTAGCGCGCGATTTGTGTAGCAACGACGAGCCCAATGTTTCCTCTTCTCAGTTCGTCGAATGTCACGGTGTTATTGCCGCGATCGGGTTTGTCGGTCATGCCGCGTTCACGTTCGCGGATTTCATTGATCGGCATTCGCAGGTCGCGGTTCCATTCCATCGCGTTCATCGCGAGGTCGAGATGCGCGTCTACCGTAAACAAAGTTGTTTCAGATGCTACGGTCACGGTTTTAGTTCGAATACAGCTTCAATTTCAACAGGAATATTATCGGGAAGCGATCCCATACCGACGGCGCTTCTCACGCCGACACCATTGTCGGTACCCCACACGCTCGCAAACAATTCGCTGCATCCATTGATGACGTACGGATGACGCTCGAATTCCGGCGTGGCGTTCACCATGCCCAGCACTTTGACGACGCGTGCTACGCGGTTGAGACTGCCGAGGTTTGCTTTCAGCGTGGCAAGGATTGTTAGTCCTACTTGTCGTGCCGCAAGTTTCGCCTCATCCGCAGTAAGTTCAGCGCCGGCTTTACCGCGCATGAGTGTTCCATCGGTTTGGACAGGACCATGACCTGAGACATATGCAAGGGATCCTACGATCAGGAGCGGCTTGTAGATACCGGCAGGCTTTGGTGCAGGAGGAAGGGTTAGGTTGAGCTGTTGGAAATTTTTATCGGCATCCATGGATATCACACGAACATATCAAGAATCAGAACGAATGCTAAACCCGCGATGGCCACGATGGTTTCCATGAGTGACCACGACTTAACGGTATCCATAATGCTCAAGTTGAAATACTCCTTGAACATCCAGAAACCACTGTCGTTGACATGCGAAAACATGAGGCTACCCGCTCCAATGGAGAGCACCATCAGGTTGGGATCAACCGATTGACCGGCAATGGCAGGCGCTACAATGCCGGCAGCTGTGAGACCTGATACTGTCGCGGACCCCATGCACACACGGATGGTTGCGGCGATTAACCATCCAAGTACAAGCGGGTCCATATCGAGATTCTGCAGCAATCCGGCTATCTCATTGCTCACACCGCTGTCGATCATGATTTGCTTCAGTGCGCCCGCCCCGGCAATGATCAGTAGAATCAGCGACACATCTTTCACCGCGTCGCCGTAAATGGATGTGACGCGTTGCATACTCATCCCCGAGCGAATGCCGAGAGAATAGGTAGCATACAGGAGCGAAATAAGCATGACGATATCTGGCTCACTGAAGAATCGGACGCCATTGGCGAATGCCCCCGACTCCGGGATGAAGGGTGCTGCCAGTGTCGTTGTCGCCAGGAGTATGACCGGAAGTAGCGAAGACAGAATGCTATTGCCCAGTGCGGGAAGACGATCTTCCGGAATATCTGCCGGCATGAAAGTTTGTAAAGGCTTGGCGTCAATTTTCTTCAGCGTACGGGCGAATATCGGACCGGCAAGGATGACGGTCGGAATAGCGATGATAATTCCGTATACAAGGGTTAATCCCATGTCCGCCTCGAATTGTCCCACCAACGCGGTTGGCGACGGGTGAGGAGGGAGGAAGCCGTGTGTAACGGACAGGGATGCCAGCATAGGCACACCGATATACACGACGGGCAGATTGAATCGATATGCTGCGGAGAAAATCAGTGGGATAACGAGCACGAAGCCGACGTTGTAGAAAAGCGGTATGCCTATGATGAATCCCGTTATCATGAGGGCCCATTGAATCTTGCTTGTGCCGAAGAGTTTCATCAGTCCGGTCGTGATCTGCTGTGCGGCACCGCTTTCTGCTACGAGCTTTCCCAGCATAGCGCCGGCCACAATGACGATCACCAGGGACCCGAGAAGGTCGCCTATCCCTTTTTGAATTGATCCAGTCAGTTTTGCTATTGGCATGCCGAGCAGAAGGCCGGCCAGTATGGAAACAAGAAGAAAAGCGAGAAAGGTGTTGAACTTGAAACGGGTGATGAGCAGAACGAGCACAACAATGCTCGCCAGAATGATCAGCAGCGACATAGGGTTGGTGCGTTAGAACTTGTCGGGTATCTGAATGATGCGCAGAACGACCTCATGTGGATCGCCGTCGTTGTCGACCAGGTGAAGGCGCAGCAGCGGGTTCTCCGTGCTGGTCTCGCAGTGAACGTCGACGATCTTGTTATCGGGTAGATGTTTTTGAAGTTCAGACTTTAGCTTAGACAGCGCGTCGGCAAGGCGTACCTCCAACGGGCTGGGGTTATAGGTAGGCGTCTTCATAGTGTTGTTTACCAGCGAATCAGGGCGGATGCCCATGTAAATCCACTCCCGAACGCAGCCAGACAAATTACGTCATTTTCCTTGATTTTCCCCTCTGCCCATGCCTCGCTCATTGCTATCGGGATTGAAGCCGCGGTTGTGTTACCATACCGCATAATGTTGTTGTATACCTGTTGATCGGAAAGCCCCATCTTTTGCTGAATGTATTGGCTGATTCTCAGGTTCGCCTGGTGAGGAATCAGGAGGCTGATATCCTCTTTGCTCATGCCGTTGGCGTCAAGCGCTTCTTGTATGACCTCCGTGAACCGCACAATGGCATGCTTGAACACCTGATTGCCGTTCATGAAAACTTTGTAGGTCGAGGTGTCGAGGATTTGGTCAGGCTGACGTTCGCTTCGCGGCCTGCTGCTGCCTGGATCACGTACATATAATTCTTCAGCGTATTTTCCATCGGAGTGAAGGTGTGTCGACAAAACACCGGGCTTATCGGCAGGTTGGAGTATCGCAACGCCGGCACCGTCGCCGAAGATCACAGCCGTGCTGCGTCCGCGCGTTGTGAGATCGAGCGCTGTCGACTGGATTTCGGCACCGACGACAAGGGCAGTTTTGTAAGTGCCGTTCTTAATGAATTGATCCGCTACCGAGAGTGCGTAGATGAATCCTGAGCACGCATTGCGAACGTCAATGGCGGGGATACCTTCGAGGCCAAGTTCCCGCTGAAGGAGCACACCGGAGCCTGGAAAGAAGTAATCCGGAGTGATGGTCGCAAATACGATGAGGTCGATATCCGTTTCTGTAAGGCCTGCGCGTTGCAGGGCCATACGCGTGGCTTTGGCCGCCATGTTTGCGACCGTATCTTTCGAGGGATCGATGAAGCGACGTTCATGGATGCCTGTGCGCTCCACGATCCATTCATTGCTCGTGTCCATAATGGACGCGAGGTATTCGTTCGTGATTACCGTCTCCGGTACATGGTGCCCGAGGCCGACTATCCTGGAGTAACCCATTTTCTCTTGGAGTAAGGGTTGCTAAGATAGTGAAAATGCGGTACCTGCGGGCGTTTTTTACTCACAGATCAGACGCGGCACCTACTGCATCTGCACCTGCGTCTTCATCTTGCTCTTCCCTACCGCTTTCTCCATAAGGGCAAACAACTCGTCTCTGAAGCAGGTAAATTCTTTGTCGAACGAATTGAATTGTTCAGCGAGCGTTGCCTGGGTGTGCCGGCAGCTCGATTCGTCCTGCAATTCGCGGGGTTCCATTAGTGTGCGTAGTTGTGCTTTTTGAGCAGCGAGTCTGGCTTCCAGGAGAGGAATAAGTTCGTTTTCGTAGTAGTCGAGGAGGAAACGAACGTGGTTCAACTCCTGTATTTGTGTGCGTGTCCTCAGTTCGGGCCGGTACTTCGGTATCAGCCGCGAGAAGAATCCAAGTTCCTCTCTCCACAATTCCAATGTGGATTCCCATTCCAGTGTTTGCCTATGCAGTTCCTGCAAACCAGGCGCAAGCAAATACTGGGTTGATGTTGTCAGCTTTGCCATGGTTGAAAAATTCCTTAGACCTGAGACAAAGGTCTGCTGCGTCGGGACGCAATCC
>DATCLO010000141.1:0-6990 GCA_036563875.1 Cyclobacteriaceae bacterium | reverse complement strand
AGTTGCGTCTCCCTGTCCAGAAGATCTGGATCCCACTTCCTCACTTGTTCCATGAAAAACGTCATCGCCTGGGGCGGAAACGGCAACGCCGTCATTGGCCCATTCGGAAGACTCCAGGTGCCAACCAGTTGTCCGTTTTCGATACTACCTTCGAGGTAGATTATGCTGTAGATAATTTCCCGGTTTTCGGCGCAAATGAAATTGCGTTTATCGACTGGCTCAGAGGCTTTCAGGATGAGCTTCAACCTGAGTATTACCAGTGTCCACCCGTCGAGACAATAGCCGAAGGCTCTGTCGACTTCGCACAAGAAGGTTTCACTGGAATTCGGTCTGATATCGACGACAAACGAATAGCCCTGTTTGTTCCACTTTTCAGCAACGGGTATGGTCCACCCAAACGGCCTCGTATCCTTTGCTGTGACAATTTCACCGAGTTCATTGGCTATCATACCCTTGCATCCGGCAAGGGCGGCTCCGGAAGTAAGTTCGAATTGGGTTTGACCGTTTTCATCTTTTCGTGTGTACCAGGCATACATGGGCGTCTGCGATTTGACGGTGTGCTATAGTTACTAGTGTTGGCGTTATTGCGTATGGCAATCCTTCGCGCAATGCTTACACCCGTTCACCTGCGCGTAGTGTTTCCTCGCCTCCAACACCGCTCCAGCGCAGGTGGGGAACTGACCCAGGTACTTTCTGTCTGATGGCATATAGTAGCACCCAACCTTGTGTACTTCGTGGTCACCGTTGGGTTGGGCGTGGGTGTTGACGAAATAGTGATCCATATCAAGGGCGTGTAACAGTAAGGAATTTAGTGGGGAGCGAGGGATTGAGGAAGTTAGTTTTCCCATGGCAGTGAAGTAGTTTCCGAGGAACTGATTTTTGGAACCACAGAGACACGGAGGGCAGGGAGTTTCACAGAGGTATTTCTTTTTCTGTGCTAGAATACAGCGTAGAGGCAAGTCGCGCCTGTGAGTGCAAAACGCCAAGTTGGCTAAGAGGACACAGGCGCCAAGGCGCAGTTGAAGAAATCGTAGATCCGTAGCTTTCCTTAGTCAATGGTTTTTTCGCGGAAATGTTACGTGCGAACCCAGGAACCTAGACCTAAACACGTAATCACCCAAACACACACGCCCCTAATTAGGTAGCAACGCCATACCTTAATGCCCAAACGTTCGGGATGCACACCTTCAACTCTTGAGCAATTCAACACTTCAACACATCTAAGAGGAGAGGGTCTTTTTTCATCTTGGTTTGCGACGTCCTGGCATAGCGCCGACTGCAACTATCACGAGGACGTAATGGTTATGAATCTAATCCGGGTAGAGGAGGGGAACCAGAAAGTTTTCCGAAGGGGATAAAGTAGTTTCCGATGAGGGGGGATTGGAAGCCGCAGATGCATCCCGATAGCTATCGGGAACAGATGCATGCGCACATCAACACATCAACACATTTATTGATGCTGCCAACACCTCCCATTTGCATTTGTCGTCATCCGCTTGCAACGACTGCCGGCCTGGGTCAAGGCCGCACATTGCCGTGACGTGCTCTTCGGTGGCGTACTCTCCTTATATAACGGCGTGACCTGGTCAGGTGCTGTCCCGGATTGCGTGTTCCCCGGTGGTGCCTCCGGTTTTTTTTCGCCATGCACCGGCCTGCATACGCTGCATGGCATGTACCCGCGCTCTTTGGCTTCGCTTAGTTCTATTTCAAAGCTGCTATACTTTAAATACCGACAATCCTTCCGATGATACTTCGCACCGGTCTTCGTGATGTAAACCTTCTGTGCGTCGGCGTTGCATGCCAGGCACACGAATAGCGCCAACAACAGTGCCCGGATGTTGGAAGGTTTGAAACTCGCGGTCATTTTTGTTCGCACTATATCACCCCCACCTAACGGCCCCACATGCACCCCATCTATTGCATTATCCGTGTAATTCGTAGGCTCCCTCATTTTACGAGAAGAACTCATCATCTTTCCAATTCTTAGGGTTATTTACGATGTAATCCACAATGCGATGGTATTCCTCGTCATTACGTATGATATGATCGTAAAATCTTCCTTGCCACCCACATGGAAACCCCAGCCGCCTGGCATGTTTCGTTACCGCGGCCTTGTACGACCGAAGAATGGTCGACAATGATTGAGGCTTTGGTGAAATCAGGGACATCTGTAGATTCTTTGTTGATTTGGAGTTGTGTGTAGACGATTTGGGGGCTTGTAGAGACGTTGCATGCAACGTCTCTACATTACCTTCACGTTTTTGATCGTCATTGCCTTCACGTTCTTGATGGTCGGGATTTATTCCAAGACTTGTTTTGATATCGACGGCAGTTCCTGCTGTGGGGTAACCATATGGATAGTTCAGATGCAGGATCCCGTGTAGATGATTTGGCATCACTTGGTACACTCCCAATTCGACGAATTTGTTGTGGTTTTTGATCTCATACCACATGATATCTGCAATTACACCCACTTGTGACAAACGCATTATCCCGTTCCTGACCTTTCCGAAATAGTGTTCATGGTGTTCGGTACAGATCGTCACAAAATAACGACCGTTTTGAGTGTAATCCCACCATTCGGCACGAGCCGAATCGATGCGATACGTGTCGAGAAATTTTTTCATTGCTTGAGAGGGTTTTTTCAGAATTCTTGATCCGTGGGGGTCTTGTAGAGACGTTGCATGCAACGTCTCTACATAAACACGCGTATTTCACGCGATGGAATTTAGCGACCTTTCAAATAATCTCCACTTTTTTACCACTACCGTTCTCCTCTCTTACGCAACACATACATCCTCTCCGGCAAAAAACCATATATCACCACCGTATACCTTTTAATATTCTCCTCTCCCGGAAAATCCAATGTCGTATGGATCGCCCTGATGTTGTTGCGATACGTTACCAGCACCTTCCTCGTACTCGAGTTGACGTCGGTCTCCTCCTGTTCATGCATCAATGGCATCGAGTTCTCGACGCGGTACCGAACTTGGCGTACACCCTTCATCGTCGTATCCGACAACAAAAACAAAATAGGATCATCCATGCCGAAATTATTCCCGGGCGTCAGCTCCGTCATCGAAATGCCTAACGCAGCCTCGATGTTTTTGCGCGAGCGAATGACACTGTCGGGCGTGATCAACGTGTAAATATTGCGGAAGCGGGAATCTACCTCCCTGAACTCGTTGTACACATCCCGAATGGTTTCCAATGGCACTTGCAACCGCTCAATGTCACCCAGCCCATCGCGCGACAACGCCGTGAGCGCCGATTCATGGCGCGCGATCAGGTTCTCTACGGCATCCTCAGGGGTATTAGACGCTGCCGTTGCATCAAACAGACGTGATCCGGTATACGCCCCGACGGAAAGAATAAGCGCGACCACACTACCGAACAACCATCGTTGCCGACCTTTTCTTACTGCCTTATGTGCATCCTCCTGTTTGCCTTTGTTGATCTCGGCCACGAGGTATTCGACCAGGTGGTCCATGCCTTTTTCTGCCCGCAACGCAAAGCGGTCGGCAAGGTCGATGTCTTTTGCGGCAAGATCCTCGGCAGTAACGTCGTACAGTATGGGCAGGATTACCTTGTGGTCGGGCCGCTCCTTCGACATCAGAAGGTACAATTCCTTCATCGTCCAATTCTTCGCCAGGTAGTTCTTGCTGAGAATGACGATACCGTACCGCGATGCGTGCAAACCCTCCAGGATCTTTTTGTTGAGGCTGTCGCCCGCGTGAAGCTCGATACCGGAATACCAGACTCTTATGCCCGCCCTTTCCAGACGGACAGACAATTCGTTCGCGATCGGAATCTTATCCTCGACCGCGTGTGAAATAAAGGCGTCGTACTCGTAGCCCTTTCCCATGGTGGACATACGCTTATATCGTCATCCGCGACAACGTTTGCCAATCTGATTTCCCTCCGCCCTTTTCTGGTTTCCGAAGCCTACCGGAGAAGCGTCAGACGGCGGGTTAGCAACCGATAGGACTCTTCATTGATCTGCACGGTGTGCGTCCCCAGGTGCACCACCCGCCCCTCAATGGAGGTGATCTTCTTCGTGTTGATGACGTAGGAACGATGCACCCGCATAAAATCCCTATGGTTGAGTTGCTCGTGGATGTTGTTCATGCTGCTCGACAGGGTGAGGGTCTTTTCCTCCATCACAATCTTACAATAGGCACGCTCCGCCTTCAGATACACGATATCGGAGTAGGCAACCTTCTCATACTTCTGGCTATCCGTGCGAACGAAAATATAATCCGGAAGCAGGGTGCTCTGTTCACCCCGCTGAGCGTTGTGATTCGTGAAGGCAATGTCAATGGCGCGGATCAGGTCCGCCTGATTAAATGGCTTGGAGAGATAATTCGCGGGAAAGGTTTTCTTGGCGCGGCTTACGGTTTGGCCGTCGGTGTAATCACTCAAGTAGATAATAGGCAAAGGCGATCGCTTCACGATCTCGGCGGCAACGGCAATGCCATCGAGATCTCCCTCCAATTGAATGTCCATCAAAACCAGGTCGGGCTGGCGTTGCTCAAATGCGGCCAGGGCTTCTTTCCCCGAGCGACATTTGTCCGCAACCTCCAAACCGTGCTTTTCCAGGAGGGCGGCGATACTTTCAGCAACGATAACGCTGTCTTCAACAATCAGGACTTTAATGCGCTCCATTATTATATGGGTATGGTCAATAGGTAATGTGTCCCCTGCTTCGCGCGAACCTCATATCTGCCTTTCATTTCACTCATCAGCATGTTTACCAGCTTCAACCCGAACGACTCGCCCCTGGTCTCGGCCGCGGGTCGCATGCCGCAGCCATTATCTTTAATATCAATGCTGAGGGTTCCTTTTCCTGCCTGCTTAACATCCACCGCCAGACAAGGCGACGGATGGTCGACATACGCATGTTTAAAGGCGTTGCTGATCAGTTCGTTTATGATCAGTCCCAACGGAATGGCCTTGTCGATATCTACCTGGATAGGCTCCAGCGTCAGGTTGAGTTGCATTTCCTTTTCGTGGTAACCATAAGCGTGAACCAGATAGGTGACCAACTCCGTGATGTAGTCTTTGATGTTGATCGAGCGCGCTTCATCGCTGCGCTCGTAAAGCTTGCGGTGAATCAGGGCCATTGCGTTAACCCGACTCTCGCTGCTCCGAACGGCCTGCAACGCCTGCTCATCCGTTAACTGCTGTGCATACAGGCTTAGCACGCTGGAAAGCATCTGGAGGTTGTTCTTCACACGATGATGCAATTCGCGAAGGAGTGTTTTGACCTGCTCCTTGTTTCGATGCTCGCGACGAAATTGCCAGTATACCAACCCAATGATGATCAAAGACAACGCGGATGCCAGTGACAGACCGAATACCCAGGCGTTTCGTTCAGCCAGTTGCGCTTCCTGGACTTCGCTCTCCTTTTCTAATAACGCGATTTGGCGATCCCGTTCGCCGACTTCATACGCGATCTGTATTCCTGCAAGCGCTTCTGCCTTTTCGCGGTTCATCAGGCTGTCTTTGACGACCATAAGCCGTTCACTGTACCGGAAGGCATCGGCTGGCCGGTTCATTTCCTTCAGCAGTGCAATGCGCAGCTCATAGTTAACGCGCAGTTCATCGAGTAGTTCCAGTCCCTGCGCTTCGCGTTCTGCGATGTCGAGGTAATGCGCAGCCTTTGCAAAATCCTCTCTCAGTAATGCGAGTCGCGCCAGGTTGTTCGTTGTATAAACTTCACCGGCTCGGTTGCGGCTTTCCTTTTTTATTTCGAGGGATTCAAGGAAGAATTTCTCCGCTTTATCCAACTGGTTCGTCGCGAGCATTACTTCGCCCATGTTGTTGAGCGTGCTTGCCATTCCGGGACGATCGTTGCCTGCCGTCTTCAGTTCCAGGGATCGTTCGTAGTACACCATGGCGCTGTCGTAGTCTTTGAGGTCGCCATAGATAATGGCGATGTTGTTGTACGACTGCGCCATGCTTCGACGATTGTTGGTCCGCTTGCTTATCGCAAGCGCGTTGTGATGAAATTCCAGAGCCTGGCGATGGTCGCTGAGTTTCGTGTAGATGAGAGCGACGGTGTTATAACATGAACCCAGCGCATAGAGTGAGTTAACCCGTGTTAGCTCCGGAATAGCAGCAAGTCCGAGTTGCAATGCCTTTTCATAGGCACCTTTGTCGTAGTATATAAGAGAAAGATTGAGACTGGCGATAGCCGCTTTTTCCGCGAGTCCCTGCTCGTGAAAGTTTGTGAAAGCGCGCTCGTAGTAGGTGAGCGCACTGTCGGCATTGCCCAGCTGGTAGTACACCATACCGATGTTGTTGCAGTGCTGGGCAATTAGGGTATCGTTCTTTAGGGTTTCACTCAGGTGAAGGGCCTGGCGGAAATGGTACAGGGCGCTGTCGTATTCGCGTTTCCAGTACAAATCAAAGCCAACGGTATTGTGATAAGTGCTTTGAACGGTGATGTTGGCCGCATTTTGCGAGTTGTTCAGCAGGGCGAGCACGCTGTCATCAGGTGACGCTATAGTGGCGACACACGCACAAAGGCACGAGAGAAGCATCTTTTCGGTTGGGGCGGAACAAGATAACTAAAAAATACAAAAGAGCCGCCCGGATAACCGGACGGCTCTTGTTGTGTTAGGCGGGATTAAGGCCTGAAGTAGCTCTGACGACCACTTCAGGGTTAAGGATAATTAGGCGGCGGGTTCCCGATGGGAACGGGTTCTTTGTCGGGTTCCGTACGCGGTTGTATTACCTCGTCCGCACAGCTCGCCAACCCCAGGGCCAGTATGGCCAGGAGATATTTCCAGGAACGCATTGTTTCGCATGTTTAAGGTGACACATAGCAGTGCCAGGCGGGCCGCTGATGCGTGTTGCTGTCGCGACAAGCACGGCGCACGGCGTTACCCGTAGGCACAGCGATTACTGGGTCATGAGGAGGGTGTCCGCGCCGACCTGCCGTGATGTCCGTCCCTCATGACGACGAACAGCACGACAGGACCGGGT
>DATCLO010000140.1:0-4416 GCA_036563875.1 Cyclobacteriaceae bacterium | reverse complement strand
GTCCATCCACTATGAAGGCTTTCCAAAGGGTCTGCGATTTTATCCGCGCTTTCTGCAGCGGCATTTTATTGCCAAAAAGTTTCGTGAAGTTGAGGCTATGTGTGGGGGTAGGATCGATATCGTTTGGTCTTTCGACAATTCGGTCTTCTTTGATTTTGACGCGCTTCCCTCAAGAGTGCTGACCATCTGTCACATTGTTGATGCCAATCAAGACTTTGAATTCGAAAAGACGGCCGCCAGTGCGCGCCTCTGCCTCGGTGTCACGCGAGGAATAGTCGAACGTCTGAAGAAGTCAAACCCCCACAGCTTCTTTCTTCATCACGGCTGCGCGTCGCGGGAGTCTATCGAGGATGTAGAGATACAGGGAAATGATGGAGCTCGTGTTGGCTATGCCGGAAATCTTGACCTTCGCTATATCGACTGGAACCTGCTTGACCGCATTACTTCAGAACACATGCACGTAGCGTTTTACTTTGCGGGTCCTCATAGCAGAGATCATGAATTTGTGAATCGGCTGAGGCAAAAGCCTAATGTCTACTTTTTGGGATCCTTGCAATCGGAGCAATTGCCGTCGTTCTACCAGCAAATGGACATCCTGGTACTTTGCTATCTTTCGAATGAATACCCTGACCAGCTTGCCAACACCCATAAAATGATGGAGTATCTTGCATCCGGCAGAATGATCGTCGCCACGCGCACGGAAGAATATCAGTCCCTTCACGATGAGGGCCTCCTAATGATGGGGCAGAATCCGGAGGATTTTCTATCCCACTTTCGGAACGCATTGAACGACCTGTCACACTGGAACAGTACGGAGAGGAGCACTATGAGGATACAATGGGCGGCGCAGTTCTCCTATGAGAACCAGGTGGCGCGTGTTGAAGAATTGCTGAACACAATTTGACCATGCAGGCAGACATATACCTTGACCTTCTTGAGAAGGTGCTAACTGATTATCACAGAATCGACTTCGTCGATTACACACCTCTTTCCCATGGTAATTTGAACTGGAAGCGAAGAATGATATTGCCTTTGGACGGGCTGCTTCGGAAAGGTGACTTTGCGATATGCAAGATCGTAAAATCGAGCCCGGAAAAAAGGTTGGTCGGCGCCGACTGGCCTTCTCGCGCGGATACAATGATTGGCCTGAAGCGACTGAAGAATCTTCGCGCGTGCATCATCGACGTAGTCAAGAACAATGTTCCGGGTGATCTCATCGAAACCGGAGTGTGGCGTGGTGGCGCTACTATTTACATGCGCGCCGTTCTTAAAGCATTGGACGTACATGACCGGAAGGTTTGGGTCGCCGATTCGTTCGAAGGACTGCCTAAGCCGGATGAAGAGAAGTACCCTCAGGACCGTGGAGACACGCATCACGAACAGGATATCTTGAGAATTTCATTGGAAACCGTAAAGCAAAACTTCGCCAAGTACGACCTGCTGGACGATCAGGTTGCTTTTTTGAAAGGATGGTTCAAGGATACGCTTCCAACAGCTCCCATCCAGGCGCTTTCTGTATTGCGCCTGGATGGCGACATGTATGAATCTACAATGGATGGACTTGTCAATCTGTATCCGAAACTTTCTGTCGGTGGCTATATCATAGTCGACGACTATGGTGCAGTACGCGGCTGCAAACGTGCGGTTGAAGATTTCAGGAGAGCAAACGGTATACAGGATGAGATTAAGGAGGTAGATTGGACCTGTGTGTATTGGAAGAAGTCGTCGTGATCAATCCACATGGTCTCCATTATCCTCCCATGCTACAACTGCCAGGACTATGTTGGCAAGGCCATCGACTCGGTGATCGGACAGTCGTACGCCGACTGGGAACTGCTGGTCGTTGACGACGGCAGCACTGATGGGTCGCGAAAAGTTATCGAGCACCACGCGGCTGGCGATCCACGCATCCGGGTATTCAGTCAACCCAACGGGGGCGTTAGCAAGGCGCGGAACCTTGCATTGGCGAATGCGCGCGGAGAATTTATAGCCCTTCTGGATGCGGATGATTGGCTGCCGCCGGATTCGCTGAAAGTCCGGATGGAAAGGTTCCGCAAATCGCCGACAACTGCTTTCGTCGACGGTCGCGTCGGCGTCTACAACGAATCTGGTACGGCCATTGAACGAAGTTGGACGCCAGCTTTTCGAGGCAACCCCTATCACCAACTTTTAAGGCTTTCGTCCCGCTGTTTTTTCGGTCCAAATTGGATGATCCGCCTAAAGCCCGGCCAGACCTGCCGGTTCAACGAAAACATTAAACATGGTGAAGACCTCTTGTTCTATGCGGAACTGTCAAGGGAAGGTGGCTCGTACGATTATGCCAACGAGACGGTGTACTGCTACCGTAACCGGAGCGGCTCCGCTATGAAGGATGTGGACGGTCTGGCGGAAGGGTATCGGACCTTGAGGAAAATCTTCACCGATTCCCATGCCTTTACAATGACGGATCGCCTCATTTTTGAGTACAAGATCAGGCGAATAATGTTTCTCACTTATCTCAGAAGCCGTAATATCGCCAAGGCATTACGGTACCTGGTAAGATGACGAAACGAAACATCCTGTATTTTTCGAATTGGAGCGCAAACGAAGGAATAACCCGGAGCACCGTATTCCCTATCCTCCGGAAGCTGAGCGCACACCCTGAGGTTGAGCATGTTTTTCTGACCACAATGGAGCGGGGCGCCCCCCTACCCGCAGGATTCATGCCCGGTGTGGAACACTATACTCTCCCTTCATCGGGTAATTCAGGTTTTGCCAAGATGACGGGCCACTTCCGGTTGTCATCGCGACTCGCCCGCCTTGCCAAGGAAAAAAAAGCCGATGTGATCTGGTGCCGCGGCGCGACAGCTGCCTCCTATGGGGTTATCGCCCACCGGCTATCCAAAATTCCGCTCGTCGTTGATTCGTTCGAGCCTCACTCGCAGTACATGGTGGAATCCGGCACATGGCGCAAGGGGGGAATGCGATACCTCGTCCAGCGCATGCTGGAGAAGTCGGTTCGAAAGCGCGCGCTCGCACTGCTGCCTGTCTCTGAATCCTATCGCCAGCTGTTGTTGCAGGAACGCATGCAGCCGTCCGGCTTGTTTGTATTTCCCTGTGTGGTCGACGCAAACAAGTTTGCGTTCAATGAGAACGACCGTCGTACCATCCGACGCCAACTCGGCATCGCCGCTACCGACGTCGTTGGAATTTACACGGGAAAGTTTGGTGACCTATATTATCGCGAAGAAGCCTTCAAGATATTCCGCTCCGCTTTCAACTACTGGAAGAATCGCTTTCACCTCATTATACTCACCAACGAAGACTACCACAAGGTGTTGGCCTGGGCGAGGAAGGCCGGCATTCCCCTTGGATACCTGACGGTCATGCACGCCGATCACGATGAAGTGCCTAAGTACCTCAGCGCGGCCGACTTTGCATTTTCAACGATCAAATCCATTCCCGCGCTTCAGTACTGCTCACCGATCAAGTACGGAGAATATTGGGCGGCCGGACTTCCGATGATCACTACGTTACTGGAAGGAGACGACGCGAGGATTATCCGCGAAGAGCGCGGTGGATATCTCCTCGATGTGAACACCAACCACGCTGACGAGATCTTCGCCAAAGTCGATGCCGAAATCCGCTCCGGCCGGTCGGAGCATTATGTGTCCCTCGCACGCAAGTACCGCAACTTCGGTTTGATTGACGAGGCGATTGCGTTTGTGCTGGATAGGCTTACGAGGAATGAGTGACCCCTTACGCTGTCTTCACCACAGAGACACAGCGGACAGAGTGCTTCTGTGTAACTCTGTGTTCTCCGTGCAAGCCTGCCTGCAGGCCTCTGCGGTGAAGGAACTCACTCCGGAACCCCGAACAATTGGTTTTTTCCCTTAATTTCACCCAAATTTTATTTGGCGCAGGACGCCAACAGCTATGAAAAACCGAATCAAACTGGATGCAACCGACAGGAAAATACTAGAAATCCTGCAGCGTGACTCTAATATCACAAATGCCCAACTCGCAAAGGAGATCGGACTGTCGCCTGCCCCCACGCTGGAACGCGTGAACAAACTGGAGGCCGCAGGTGTCATCAAGAGCTATCACGCAGTGATCGATCCCGCGAGCGTAAACCTCGGCGTGAGTACTTTTGTGATGGTAAACCTAAAGGGGCACAACAAAGAGAACATTGAAAAATTCGTCAGCGCGATCAACCAGATCGATGAGGTCATCGAATGTCATCACATCACCGGCGCTGGCGATTTTATTTTGAAGCTCGTCTCTACCGACATCGCAGCCTACCAGCAGCTGATGCTGGAGAAGGTTTCCAACATCGATGTGGTTGACAGCCTTCAAACTATGGTTATCCTATCCACGTTTAAGGACAGTAAGTCACTGCCCATTCCTAACTGATGATGACAACGGAAAAGAGCCTGA
>DATCLO010000139.1:0-16984 GCA_036563875.1 Cyclobacteriaceae bacterium | reverse complement strand
CCGCAATCGAATTCTCACTGGCGGCTACGCAATCGGTTGCCACGAGGGCATATCAAAGATGCCTTTCCGAATGGACTTCGAGGGTATTGAAATGTTATCCAGTTGCGGGCGAATGGTTAACGGAGGGTGTTAAAATGTTTCAGGAAAGGGTATCAGATGTTAGGAAAAATGGCGTTTACAAACGGATTCCGCAGCATTGTAAAACGGTCGGAAAGGTTGGTTAAGGGAAGGAAATTTCAGCCGAAAGGGACAGTCTGGTCAAATCAGGGACACCAAAACAATGCATCCCATGATTAAAAAATAGAGCAGAATCTCCAGGATCAGCATCACCTTGCTCCTTTTGCGGTAATTTTCGGCAGACATCAGGTTCTGGAATTAACTCACGTCAATCTAGCACGAATTCGCTGCGCGGTAGGCTACAAAATCGTTATGATCAGGGTTCAGATTGTTATTTAGGTGGGGATTTTTGGGGTTTTCAGGAAGGGAGCCACAGAGGATTTGAACCGCGCCGGCTTTTTGAAATGTCATTGTTTTCTTCCCGCATACAGTGAGGGCAACACGTTGAAATGCTCCTTAAAATAACGGGCGAAATATTTGGGGTTGTTGAAGCCTACTTTGTAGGCGACTTCAGCGACGGTAAGCTGACTCTTTTCCAGCAACTGAGCGGCGCGCTGGAGGCGGATGGTGCGGATGAATTCGAGAGGCGATTTTCCGGTGAGGGCCACCAGCTTTTTATATAAGTGTACGCGACTCATACCCAATTCGTGGCTCAGGGTTTCTACAGTAAAGTCCGGATCCGAAATGTGTTCCTCTACGAACTTGACAGCCCTCTCGATCAGCTTTTCGTCCAACGACGAAATCTTGATCTCGCTGGCCTTAACCTCAATCTTGCTTCCGAGGGCCTGGCGCATAGCCTGGCGCCGCTCCAGCAGGTTCCGGATGCGGCTCTGCAAAATTTCAAAGCTGAAGGGCTTCGTGACATAATCGTCCGCACCAAGATCAAAGCCCTCACGGATCTGCTCTTCAGCAGCACGAGCCGTCAGCAGGATTAACGGAATGTGTGAGGTGCGTTTGTCTTCCCGAATCTTCCTGCAGAACGCCATGCCATCCATTTCCGGCATCATTACATCACTAACAATCAGATCAGGAATGTGGGCACTTGCCTGTTGCCACCCCTCAAGACCATTGGCAGCTTCGATGACGTGGTACGAAATGTTCAAATTGTCTTTCAGGTAGAACCGGAAGTCTTCGTTGTCCTCCACAAGCAAAAGCACAGGCTTTTTTCTTCCCTTTAAAGGTTCCGTTGCGCCGGCGGTGGATATCGCCGAAGACATACCTGGTTGCTCGATCGTTTCAGCTGCATCCACCGCAACGTAATCGCGAACCGGAAGTGTGACTGTAAAACAGCTTCCCTTATCTGGTTCGCTTTCCACGGATATTGTTCCGCCATGCAGGCGAACAAATTCACGCGCTATGGAGAGGCCTATTCCTGAACCTTGATTTACCAGATTGCCCGGTGTTTCGCTTTGGAAGAATCGGTCGAAGATCCGCTCCTGGTCGGCACGAGCTATGCCTATACCTGTATCCATGACCTGAATCCTCACGCAAGGCTCCGGCGACTGCGCGCCAAGCTCAACCTTTACCGACACCTTACCTCCTTCGCGGGTAAACTTGAAAGCGTTCGAAATAAGGTTAAACAAAATCCGTTCGACCTTATTGCGATCGAAAAGCGTCTCCAGGCGTTGTATCGAGCTTTCAAACGAGAACTTAATGTTTTTCTTTTCGGAAAGATCGGAGAAAGAGAACGCAACATCGCGGCAGAACCGAACGATGTCACCGCGTTCAGGATTCAGCCTGATCTCCTGCACCTCCATCTTCCGGAAGTCCATGAGCTGGTTCACGAGGTTCAACAACCTGCGTGCATTCCGGTAGACAAGTTGTAACTGTCCTTTTTCTGCCGGATCCCTCGAATGCTTCATGAGTCGCTCGATCGGGGCCAGGATCAAAGTCAACGGCGTGCGGAATTCATGGCTGATGTTCGTAAAGAACTTGATCTTCAGCATGTCGAGTTCATGTATACGCCGCGCTTCTTCCCTTTCCTGCTCCACTTTCACTTTCATCCGCTCGCGTTGGAGGATAAGTCTTCGCGTGAGCATCAGCGCTCCGAGAATGACGAACAGGTAAATACCGAGCGCAATCTTCGTCTTCCAGAACGGCGGCAGCACTGTAATGTGGAGGCTTACCCCCTCTTCGTTCCACACACCATCATTATTGGCGGCGATAACGCGGAACACGTAATTACCCGGGTCAAGGTTAGTGTATGTAACTCTTCGTGCTGTTCCATCAGTCGTCAACCAGTCTTTGTTGAATCCTTCGAGCTTGTACTTGTACAGATTCTTTATCGGATGGAAGAAGCTCAGCGCTGCAAACTCCAGCGAAAAAACATTCTGGTCGTGGCGCAACGTAATGCTTTCGGTGCGGGTAATCGGTTTCTCCAGGATTACCTTTCCGTTCATCGTTTCACCAACATTCACGCTGCGATTGAATATCTGCAGATCGAGAAGCACGACCGGAGGTTTCGCAGTGTTTTGAACGATGCGGTCCGGCTCAAACATGTTTATGCCGTTGGATCCACCGAACAGCAACTTGCCATCTCTTGTTCGCAACGCACTGCGATGATTGAATTGCTTGCCTTGCAATCCATCCAATTCGTCATAATTCTTGAATTCGGCCGAAAGAGACCCAAATCCTTCCGGCATCTTCACAGCAACGCGTGAAATTCCATTTGGTGTGCTAACCCACAGTGTTCCTGTGTTGTCTTCCTGTATCGCTACGATGGCGTTGTGTGGTAGTCCATCCTCAAGACGAAAATACTTGAACCGGTTTGCCTTTCGGTCATAAACGTTCAATCCATCCAACGTACCAATCCAAATTAACCCGCGGCTATCCTGGAACAAGTCGGTGATACTGTTATTACTCAGTCCTCCAGGTTCATCCGATGCCAATAAATGAGTGAACACATCTTCTCCCTTTCGCCTGAACGAAATCCCATATCCGGTGCCAACCCAAAGTGTTTCATCATCGTCCCGCAGAAGTGCCGGGACATAACCGGTATGTATACCATCCGCAGTGGAGTAGCGCTGGAATTTTTGCGTCTTCCGGTCAAAGCGATTCAGTCCACCTACAAGCGTACCGATCCACACGTTGTGGTTAGCATCTTCGATGATTGACCAACCGTTGTCATCAGAAATCGATTCGCGATCCAGCGGATCATGTCGGTAGTGCGTGAATCGCTTTCCGTCAAAGCGATCGATTCCTCCAAAGTAAGTTCCTATCCACAGCTCATCCCGGTGATCCACCATCAGGCTCACGATTACGTCGTTACCCAGGCTGTTAGGATTGGCAGGGTCATGCACGTAGCGGGTGTACGTATCTGTAGCTCGTGAATAACGAATGAGACCTCCTCCGTTCGTACCGATCCAAATGTTGCCTTTGCTGTCTTCGACCATCGCATTCACGTCGTCGTAAGGAAGCGAGCGGTCGTCGGTATCGCGGTGCCGCAGCAACCTGAACTTGGTCAGATTTTCGTGATAATAGCTTACACCCTGTTTGAAAGTGCCGACCCAGAGAATATTCTCGTAGTCGATGTAAATGGTGTTGATACTGTTCTGACTCAAACTGCGGTCGTCACCCGGATCATGCATCACATAACGGACCGTCCAGCTTTTCTTGTCGATGAGATTGATGCCACCGTGATCGCTGCCTATCCAGATGAGTCCGTTATTTCCTACAGCAAGGTTGCGGACAATGTCGCTGTTAAGGCGAAGGTTGCCTGGACTCTTCCGCGTGATCTGACGCAGTTTCATGGACTTGGTATCCATGTAGTACACGCCCACGTTCGCATTGGCAACGAATATCCACAAGTCGCCATCACGGTCTGTGCGAAGGTTAAAATCGAGATACTCCGACGTTGTCGGCTGCAGCAACTCGGTGTTTGTGTACTTGATACTAAAATTGCGACCGTCGAGAGCCACGATTGTCCCACTGCGGAAAATGCCCCAAACGTCCCCGGTGTTCCTATCGACATCCAAAGAAGATAGCACGTCGTCATCGCGGTGGAGTACTTGTTCGGCCTTGCCAGTCCCGGAATCGTACCGGTAAAGACCGGATTGCTCGTGAATGAACCACCAATTGCCAAACGGATCTCCCACTATGTCAAGAATTCTGCCGCCGGGTATACCGTAGGTCGCGAGAAAACGGTTAGGGTTCCGATCAAAACTGCCTTTTTCGGGATTGTATACGCACACACCGAAGTATGTTGTGACCCAGATACGACCATCCGGATCTTCAAACAGTTTGTTGATATAATTGTTGACCAGTGACGTTGAGTCGTTCGCCCGGTTCACAAATACCTTGACCGAATAACCGTCAAAACGGTTAAGACCTGACGCTGTGCCCGCCCACAGGAACCCTTTGCGGTCGCGATGGAAACAATTAACCTGGTTGTGAGACAGCCCCTGATTTACATTCAGCCGAAGGAAACGATACTCGTCACCAGGCTGAGCGCGCATGAAAAATGGGCTTAGAACCAGGAAAACGATGAAGACTCGGCAGACCATACCCCTACTTGATCTTGGAGAGAACCGTAATTTACGGTTTTATTCCCTCTTCTGCATCAGGGGGGCCGGACTTTAGAGTGGGATTTTTACGCAACAATTCACACCACCTTGTCGATGGGAATGCGGTCATGCCCATCGCGAAGCGACTTTTTCAACTGTGTAGGTGTGAATCCGGTAATCTTTTTGAACTGTCCTGAAAGGTGCGCTACGCTGCTGTATCCCAGGCGGTCTGCAATCTCGCTGAGGGTATGCTCTTCATAAAAGAGAAGCTCCTTCGCCTTTTCGATTTTCTGTCTGATAATATAGTGTTCGAGCGTCACGCCTTCCACCGAAGAAAACAAACTGCTGATGTAATTATATTCGTGATGGAGTGCTTCTGAAATAATTGCCGACCAGTTTGTCTTAAGATCCAGACGCTCACTGTGATGAATGCGTGCGATCACAACGTTCTTCACCGCTTCGATTAGCCGCGATTTCCTGTCACTTATCCGTTCGAAACCGGATGCTTTCAGCAATTCATCTACGCGCCGGAGCGCTTCTTCTCCCGGGTTCTCGTCGCGAATCGTTACGCGGCCCAAGGCGACCTGTTCCGGAGGAAGGCCGGCCTGCTCAAACGCAGCACGCACCGCCTCAATACACCTTCCGCAAACCATGTTCTTTATATACAGGTCCATATGCACTCCAATCAACACGAAAGCCCGGAATGAAGTTTTGGTTTACACCCGGGACTATTCCGAAATCGTTCCCGAAAATAATTGGACCCGGCAAACATATCAAAGCGACTGGTCGGATAGTATATTGCGGCCCGAGCGACTACCTCGCGGGGAATGCGTATTAGCAGACATTATTCAGCGGCGATCTCGGCTTTTGTGATCTGGGGATTTTTTCCGATACCACTCCGGTGGATTCAGTCGTATCCCGCAAGTGAAATCCTCTTCTTTCGCATCCTGCTTTCCCTGATCGTACTTGTGCTGATCCTCGGAACTGCGCGGCGGAAGGCATTACTGGATGATGTCAGGCTGTTCCGCGAATTCAACCCGCACCAACGTCGAAAGGCTGTGATGATTACGCTCGCGGGCGCCCTTCTGCTAGGTGTCAATTGGCTGTTATTCATCTATATTGTCAACAGCGTCAATGTCAAGACGGCCTCCTTCACGTACTTGATTTGTCCCGTCATAACAGCCGTGTTGGGTAGTGTTATACTGAAGGAACGCCTTACATCGCTACAGTGGTTTGCTGTGGCGTTGTGCGCGGCAAGTTGCGTACTCATCGGGTTGAATTCGGCGCCAGAGCTCGTCTATAGTCTGCTCACCGCGCTCACCTATGCGCTTTACCTCATCTCCCAGCGGAGTCTCCAGGGTTTCGACCGTCTCACGATTCTTGGACTCCAGGTATTGATCACCTTTCTTGGTTTGGTCGCATTATATCCCTACCTCGTGGATGGTGCGCCAACCGAATCATGGTTCTACATTGTCGTCGGCATCATCGCGGTATTTTTCACGGTCATTCCCCTCTTCCTTAATCTGTTTGCGCTGAATGCCATCAACGCTGCCACCATTGGCATTCTGATGTACATCAACCCCCTACTCAATTTTATTCTTGCCATCGTCCTGTACAAGGAGACAGTCACTGTGCTCCAAGCCTGCGGTTATGGGATTATTCTGGCGGGATTGTTGTTATTTAACTACAGTAACTTTCAGAAAGTCCGGATGCTGGTCCGGACGCCGTAAGTTTGTATGAGCCATGACAACCTGTCCTACCGGAAAGCGGGCATATCTTTCCGAGGAGATTGCCCTTGAAGCACTCATCGGAGCGTGGATTAACTACGACCGATCCCGTGGGGACGGACCCGTCGCCATCTACCGCTGTGACGACTGCGGACAATACCACCTTACCTCCAAAGGACCCATGCACGAAACACTGAAAAAGTATCTTGCAGACGGAACCATCAGCCGCATGTCACAGGCGGAGGAATGGATGCAACGGCTGAAGAAAAGATGAAGATTTGCGATTAGTGACTAGCGATTAGCGAATTGAGAATTGACCCCTGCGTTCAATACATGGTACTACGTAACATTAACACTTACGCGCATAAACACGTAAACACAATACACCAAGCTTCGAACCTTGGTGTCACCCAACTCCAACACTTCAACACATCAGCACATCAACACATCAACACATAAGAGAGATGCCCTTCATCATCACCGTCCCCTTCCGAATCTTCGGATCGTACACCGGGTTCTCCTGGTTTCTCTTCATCTGGATCAGCCCGTCGGCGCATGATCGGAATGAAGTGATCAATCATGAAAAAATTCATTTCTACCAGCAGCTGGAATTGCTATTCGTAGCACACTGGATTCTGTATGGCTGGTATTACTTCGCGGGACGACGAAAAGGGTATAGTCACGACGAGGCGTATCGTCGCATTCCGTTTGAGCGCGAAGCGTATCTTCACGAATCGGACTTTACCTATCTCAGAAAACGAAAGCCCTTCGCGTGGTTGAAATACACATTGTGAAGCGGCGGCCATCAGGCTTGCTTTACGTCCGTTCCACGCCCTCGACGACAATCATTTGCGTGACTGCGGCAGACTGACGCAATGCCTTTGCTGGTGCGTACTGTTCCGACGACCACCATTCTTTCGCTTTCTCGTAAGACGGGAATTCGAGAACTACAATGCGACCGGGCTGCCAGTCGCCCTCCAACCGTTCAGCGTTTCCACCGCGTACAATAAACTTTCCACCGAAAGGCTCCAGGGAGCCTGGTGTCAATTTCTTGTATTGTTCATAGCGTGACGGGTCGGTAATCGTCACATCGACAATAACGTATGCCTTCATTTCGAAACTGGTTAGGTAATGGGTTTGATGTTCACCGGTAGGCAAACGATACGTTTGGCTGCAGGATAAAAATAACGCGACCTCCCATGATATCCAGAAACTTTCTGCTTATTTGCCGGAAAAATTCACACTTAGCACTGCTCGTCCCCTCAACCCCATCAATTATGAGACTCCTGGTGATAACTGTTGTAATGCTTGCCCACATGACTGTCGCCGCACAGTCAAAAAAGGAACTTCAGGCAGAAGTAAGCCGATTGCGGGCAGAAGTGGAAGCGTTGAAAAAGCCCAAAGAAGCACCGCTCGACCTCACTGACCGGCACCAGGAAGCGGGATATGCCGCTGGCGTACTCCTGGCTCAAAATCTGCGGAATCAGGGCGGTGACTCCCTGAATGCGGCTGCGATTGGCGCGGGGCTCAGCGATGTTTTTCTTGGCAAGGAACTAAAGATGAACGTCGATCAGTGCATGCGCGTGATCCAGCCATATCTCCAAACCGCAATGGAGTATCGCAACGAAAAGATAAGGACTGAAAACCTGAATTTCCTTGCAGAAAATCGCAATCGGGATGACGTACGCGAAACACCGACGGGTCTTCAGTATCGGGTGATCAGAGCAGGAAGTGGTCCGTCACCGGGACCGGACGACAGTGTTACGGTTCACTACAAAGGATCTCTGATCGATGGCCATGTATTTGACCAATCTGAACCTGATAATCCGGTGACGTTCACACCTTCAGAAGTTATTCCTGGCTGGACTGAGGCTTTGATGCTCATGCACGAAGGAGACCTTTGGGAAATTTTTCTACCCTATCCGTTGGCCTACGGCGAACGCGGTGCTGGTATGGAGATCCCGCCTTACGCGACGCTCATCTTTGAAATTGAGTTGCTGAAGGTAACTCCCAGCGCACCGCCGGAAGCTCCAAAAGGAAAGTGACGTCCGTCAGGATGTACCCTGACACACCCGAATGAAATCCAGTATCAGCGGATTCGGTTGTTCCGGACTTGAACTCAACGGTGGTTGAAATAATGTCCCTCTGAAAAATGTGTGGTCTCGCAGCTCAAACGCGCGCGCGACACCGTCAGGAGAAAATCCAGTAAAGACGAGCGGATCCTGACTGAGTTTTTGTTGCCATTCCGTCGAGAGTCCGTATGCGCAATTGTATCCGGCCTCGAACTTCTTGACACCCATCACCCGGTACAACCACGAATCTTCATCTTTAATAATTACATCTTCGCGCGAGCCCTTCAGCGAACACGCCAGTTTTTCGATAACCTGGACTTTGGCATCAGGATCGGTTTCAGCATGCTCGGCCTCGGCTACATTGAGTACGTTCCGGGCATACTCGACCAGCATATACTGAAACCCACCGCATGTTCCAAGGACAATGTGATCGCGTTCCCGGAGCCTGCGAATTGTAGTGTAAACGGCGTCATCGTCAGCGTACGGAGAACCGGGGGCAATCCAGAAGCCATTATAGGAGTTCAGCATCACCTTGGTCAGTTGGCTCGTATGAAGCCATTCAAAAGCAACATTCTCAACATGGGGCTGACAATGCCGGATGCATTCCTGCAATGCGCGATGCGTATGCTTGGACTCCCGGTAATCTCCAATAATGCCGATCAGCGTTCGGTTCATTTTTTACACTTTTTTGATCGCGGCGTCTAAATCAAAATAGGACAACTCGTAAAACAAATCATACTACAAGTACAAATTTATTCCTAAGTTGGACAAGACCCTCGAGGAAATCTTATTGCCATGAAGAGAAGAACGTTTCTGAGGAACACCGCACTTGCGGGGGCAGCTCTCGCGCTTCCCGATGCCGCAACGCTGGTGCACGCTAAGCCTGCACCAACCAACAAGCTCCCGAGGTGGAAGGGCTTTAACCTGCTGGATTTCTTTTCACCAAATCCGAACTCCTCGCGAGGTACTACAACGGAAGAGCACATCAAATGGATGAGCGATTGGGGATTTGACTTCGTTCGCATACCGATGGCGTATCCCTCTTACCTCGATATCGATCATACGAAGAAGATTACGCCTGACGAAGTTTATAAAATCAAGGAATCAGCCGTTGAGAAGGTAGACCGGGTGGTTAGCCTGGCGCACAAGTACAATATACACGTCAGCCTGAACCTGCACCGCGCACCAGGTTACTGCATCAACGCCGGTTTCCATGAACCCTACAACCTATGGTTGGACAAGGAAGCCCTTGACGCGTTCTGTTTCCACTGGGAGATGTGGGCAAAACGCTATAAGAACGTCTCGTCCAAACTCATCAGCTTCGACCTGGTGAACGAGCCGACCATGCGGGAGGACATGAACGACCAGCACTCGAAGCGCACCGCCGTTCCCGGCGACCTGTACAGAAAGGTTGCCAAGGCAGCAGCTGAAACCATCCGTCGTCAAAATCCCGACCATCTCGTCATCGCCGATGGCAACAACGGTGGCAACACCGTAATCCCTGAACTCAAGGATCTCAACATAGCTCAAAGCTGCAGGGGATACAATCCCGGCATCATCTCCCACTACAAAGCGTCATGGGCATTTAAGGATCCCGACAACCTACCCGAGCCGAAATGGCCGGGACAGGTTGGCGATCAATATCTGAGCCGGGAGATGCTGGAGAAAGCGTATGCCCCCTGGATCCAGCTCACCAAAGAGGGTGTCGGTGTACACTGCGGTGAATGCGGTTGCTATAATAAGACACCGCACGACGTGTTCCTCGCCTGGTTCAGTGATGTACTTGACATCCTGAAGCAGAACAATATCGGCTTCGCGTTGTGGGAATTCATCGGCAGCTTCGGCATCCTCGATTCCGGACGTACCGACGTCGAATACAAAGACTGGTACGGTCACAAACTCGACGCGAAACTGCTGAAGCTTATGCAGGATTCGTGAGCATCAGGGATTGCCCGGTAGCGGAAAACCAGGGATGATGTCTTCTTCGGGCATTTCGTCATTGGAGTTATTCTCCGAAGCATATTTTGCCTCGATGAACTCCTCCAGTGAAGTATAAAACCTTAACCGGTACTTCCATATCGTACGGGCACCAATAGCCCTCTTGAAGTCCTTCAGTTTAACACCTTCCGCTACCCAATACATCTCGGCAGCTTCTTCAGAAGTACCCAGGCTACCGGGCATCACGCGCAGGCGTGAATGCTCCAGCCTGCGATTGACGTCTTCGCGGAAATCATCTCGTCCTCTTATATATATAGTCTTCCAATTCATAATTCCAACCATTAAATATCATGCTCCCCGCCAGTGCCTTCAATAGATTTTGCAATAAGGGGCGTTCGCCCAATAATCTTTCCCAGGTAGGTGCGGTAGTGCGGTGAATGAAAAATGCCGCCAATCATACTACGCAGTATGCGGACTAAATGTTCACCATAAACCGTAAAAAGCAGAAGATTTAACCGAAAACGTTTTAAACGGGGAGCCTACTGGCGGTTGGTGATAACAGAAACGGGTTGCGTCCACGCGACTTCTACATCACCTTCCTTGAAAGGGTTCTCCTTCAGGCGGTCAGAGACGATTTTTGCGCGCACGAACAAATAGTCCTCTGTTACGTCGAAGCTTGCTTCGGTACCCTCAATGACTTCGAGCTCCCGGGGTTCTGGTTGTGTTGCTGCAACTCCGATGATCCGGATTTGATACTTTACTCCCGGTTCCGCCTTGACGCGGATGTGCAATGTGCCGTCGTCGAAGGAAACCTCGTCAAGCAGAACACCTGTAGTCGCGTAAAAGTCGCCCGCCTCCATCGCCCTGATAATAGACGCTGGCGTAAGCGAGTCGGCGTGCACCATAACCCACCCTCGTCCGGCGTTTGCGTATGCTGTTCCAAACTGGTGATAGTTATGACTGTCGTCCGTGGCCAGTCCGTACATCAAGGGTTGGTTACGGTTGCTGTATGCGATATTGATCAGATCCCACATGGTTTCCGTTCCGGGCCGCAAAGAATCTCCGTAGTTGTTTACCAGCGGATGGCCGTTGTAAACTTCAAAGAAACGCTCCCCGCGCAATTCAATCATATCACGGAGCGAAACGCCATAGTAAAAGTTTGGATGGTTCACGTGCGGGAACATGGGCACGCCTGTCTCCTCCCGCTGGCGCAACACAGCATCGACGTTTCGTTGCAGTACTTCCAGTACACTTCCTCCACCCTGAGGCGGAATCCACTCCTTTACATTGGTGGCATTGACATGAACGGGTCTGCCGTCATAACCGTCGGTAAGTTCCTCTGAAGGTACAATAAGAAAGGAGTCGTCTTCAAACAGCGGACGATACTCTTCCAGCGTCTTAAGCCGAACCAGAATCCGACCTGAATCTATACGGTGCGTAACCCAATCTTCACCAAAGCGGCGGACGTACTCCTGAAATCCTTCCTCGTACATCCTGCTATTGGGCACCTTTACCCACTTCTCTCCTTCGGCAAGTATGTTGTGATCAGAAAGCGCCAGGAAGTTATAGCCATGCGATTTGTACCAATCCATTATCATCTCCGGAAACTCATCTCCATCGCTCCAGTAGGAATGCGTATGAAGATTTCCTTTGTACCAGCGCCTCGTGTCCTTTTTTCCACGCTCACAGGATATCAATACACTCGCAACAAGACTCACGGCAAACAAAAAGAGCCTTGTGTAGGTCAAATTCCTTATTATCATCTTCAAAAAGCCTGCAACTTACAATTTGCACAATGTTACCAACAGTTAAAAGAGGGGATTCTGCCGATCTGCCCGACACTCATACTAATGTACTGTCCGGAACGAATTGCGTGTATTGCACAAATCGCAACTCTTTGGATCATATTCTAAGGAATGGGAGGACAAGTCGCGCATGCCCCCTAAATTCGCATGTGTTCCTCTGATACATGATGCTATGAAATTCGAGAGCATAAATCCATATACACTGGACGTGCTGCATGAATACGAGTCCATATCCGATAGCGAACTCCAGCAAAAGCTTGAGACTGCAGCCGATACCTTCAAGACCTGGCGCCAAACTTCCTTCGAAAGCAGAGCGGCGCTGATGCGCGGCGCTGCGCATGTGCTCCGAGACGATAAAGAAGGCCTCGCGCGAACTATAACGCTGGAGATGGGCAAATCTCTGAAAGAATCCATCGCCGAAGTGGAAAAATGCTCATGGGCATGCGACTACTATGCAGAAAACGCTGCGGCGTTCCTCGCTGATGATGTGATCGAAACCGATGCGACCAAAAGCTATGTACGCTATGACCCGCTGGGAACGATCCTTGCCATTATGCCCTGGAACTTTCCGTTCTGGCAGGTCTTTCGCTTTGCTGCCCCGGCATTGATGGCCGGCAATGTATGTGTACTCAAGCACGCTTCGAATGTACTCGGATGTGCCCTGCTAATTGAGAAAGTCTTTAGTAAGGCAGGATTTCCTGTCGGAGCATTTCAGACCCTTATCGTCGACAAGGACCAGGTGTCATCCCTTGTCAAAAATCCGACAATAAAAGCCGTCACCCTGACGGGAAGTGAAGGAGCGGGTGCCTCGGTTGCATCACAAGCAGGGAAGAACATCAAGAAGACGGTGCTTGAACTTGGAGGCAGCAACGCATTCATCGTACTCCCCGACGCAGACCTCAAGGCTGCTGTCGAAGTTGGGGTTCGCGCGCGCATGCAAAACGCCGGTCAAAGCTGTATCGCCGCGAAACGCTTCATTCTCCATCGCGATATCGCGGAGGAATACATTCAAAAGTTTTCGGAGCACGCGGCGAAACTGAAAGTCGGCAACCCTATGGATCCTGAAACGGACATGGGACCGTTGGCCAGGACAGACCTGGCTGACCAACTAGAAGAACAGGTCAATCAATCTGTAGAGGCCGGCGCCAGAATTGTGTTCGGCGGTACCCGTAAGGATAATTTTTACTATCCGACACTCCTTCGCGAAGTTCAACCCGGGATGCCTGCCTTCGACGAAGAACTGTTTGGTCCCGTCGCAGCTGTTACCATCGCGAACGATGATGAGGATGCACTGCGACTGGCAAACACGAGTACGTTTGGCCTGGGCATATCCGTGTTCACGCGAAGCCGAGACCGTGCTCAGGTGTTCATTGAAGGTTCGGAAGATGGGGCCGTCTTCATAAACGGCCTCGTCAAATCAGACCCGCGTCTCCCTTTCGGGGGCACGAAGCGATCTGGCTACGGTCGTGAACTTTCATCGCAAGGCATCAGGGAATTTGTCAACGTCAAAACCGTTTGGGAAGGGACAGCGTTATAATGTCTGACGTCCCGGTCGGAGCGGTACCGTCTTGCCATTAATTTCGGCAACGCCCGACATGCCATCGGGCAGCGTGATCTCAGCCGTGAGCGCCTTACCCTTTCGGCGCACGCTAAATGTGATATCCCCCTTTGGATGAGGGTATACACCTTCGATGGAACTGAGATTACCAAGATTCGGTTTAAAGCGAATCGTTCGAAAGCCAATCTCACCCGGAGTAATACCAGCCACCAGTGTGTAATATGCATACGCAGGTCCGGCAGACCAGGGATGACATTCGGAGCGAGTAGGTTTGTTTTGCGACTCCATTCGCTCCAATGTTGTTGTGAGGCCATCACGAACCAAATCCTTCCAGGGTTCCAGGGCCTTGTCGAACAGATCACCGGCCCCAACTTTCCGCAAGGCTTCGAACAGATAGAATCGATAGTAATAAGTAGCCTGACCCAACGATGGATCTTCGAGTATGCGTTCCAGCACGCCGCGTTGCTGATCTTGTGGTATTGCGTCTGTTAAGACGCCGAGAATATTCGTGTGCTGATCGAAATATGACTTGTCCGGACGTTCCGCGAGAAGCTTACGGGACTGATCAAAGCACAAGGTGTACACCTTCCCCGCGATTTCCTTCGAGCGGCGCAAGTATTTGCCTGCATCCTCCCGTGCACCGAGATACTCGAATATCCTCGCAGCACTTTGGAGCGCGTGCACATAGTGTAGTGTTACTACTGCCGAATTAGAACCATCCTGGCCAGGCGGGAGTCCCCCTCGTTGCGAATCCTGATACCAGTCGACAAAATAATCCCATCGCGTCGCACCAGCGAGGCCGTTATCTTGTATGAGGGCATCGAACATGCTCAGTGTATGATGTATGCCCGGAACAAATTTTCGGATGAAGTCCGAGTCACCCGACCAAACGAGATAATCGTAAAGCATGTCAACCCATATCACGGAGTACGTTGGATGCACGAACGTCGACCGCAGCGGATAACAGCTCGTGAGGTTTCCATCCCAGAGGCGCGAGTAGTGAAATTGTTCCAGCGCATTCCTCGTATGAAGGTCGTTGCCGCTGAAAGCCTGCCATACCGGAGCGTGGACTTTGGTGTCGCCTACATACTGCATCGTTTCATAGTAGGCATCGCTTAGGAAATAGTCCTGCGTGCAGAGCGCTACCGTTCGTCTGCATATGTCGAATATCTTTTCGTACACCGGATCGCTTGCCTTAAAGCTCGCCTTTATAGGAATCGGCGTCGTGGTGTACATATTGAAGAAATCGCGGATCACAAGCGGTTCGGGTCCGGTATTTATTTGCAGTTCGATGAAACGAAACGTGCGTATCCAGGTGGGCATAAACTTTCGCTCTTCACCACCGTCGGCCACAATGACGTCTCTTATCCCAACAAACTGCATTCCTTTGTATTCATTGCGATTTCCTTTGTTGGCTGAGTTTGGCAGGAACAGATTCTCAGCATAGCCAATTCGAATCACCGCGTCTTTTCCCTTACTGAAATGGAACTCGGGATATCCGGTCGTCAGCACCTTGTTATCAATGAGAAGGCGGATCGAGGAGTTTGCCGGAACGGTGACTGTCTCACCACGCAGAATCCCGTCCGCTTTTTCGATTCCCTCTGCGATGACTACGGCAGCTAGTCGTTCCTGACGTTGCACGGGTATGGGTGTATTGCGTGGCTCCAGAATCCATCCGAACCCTCCGCCAAAGGCGCTGGCATTCTCGCAGAAGACGGCGTCCGCCCAGCCGTCTGCATTAAATCCGGGTTGCTCCCATCCCCAGGGATAGGCTGCGGCATACACACTGTCCGTTGGATTATTTGCGTAAAACCCTCCGATTATATCACGGGGCGAGGTTCTCCACCTAACCTCTTTGCCCCTGACACCCGGATTCACGAACGTCTTCCACCCTGTGCCGCCTGACGTGTTAACCACCGAGGCTGAAATCGTTTCGGGCTGAACAGCGACGCCGTTGAGAATGAATGCCGTACGGTAACTCTGCTGACCGAAAAAACGGTTTGGCCCAAAATTCACTACCTCTGCGGCTATTACGTTCTCGCCGGCCCTAAGAAAAGACGATATGTCTATGCTTTCATATCGCCAATGGCGGATATCCGACAGCTGTGGTCCGCGGGCCACCAGGTTTCCGTTCACATACAGGACGTATTTGTTATCGGCAGAGACCGATATAATGAATTGCGACGGTTTGGTTTCCAGGTTGAATTCCCTTCGGAAATTAACTGCCGCATACTCGTTCCCGGAAATGTGCGGATTCGTGATCCACACTGCTCTCCACGGTTTCGGTGTGTAACGTACAATCGGCACATTGAGCTCCTGTCCTACGACAAAGAGGGGTGAAAAACACGCGATATATCCCAGGAAGTAAAACAACACCCGCATACATGACAATTTTTGAATTGGCAAAATACGGTAAACGACACCTTTCTCCATCCTGTTCCGTGCGCCCGGCCGTCGTTGGAGGAAATTTGATTAGATTGGAAACTTCGAGGGAACAGCAAGACACTATGTCTCCAAAAAAAGGTCTACCTGTATACACCATTGAAGTAATGCGGCAAAAGCCAAACGCGCTGCATTTTGAAATGGGAAGAGTCGAAGAGAACGTAGAAAGATTTTCCTTTGCCAGCACACCCCACCGACACGATTGCTTCTTTTTTATGTTCGTGACGCGCGGCAGTGGCATTCACAAGATTGATACCATCGAATACAACGTCAAGCCATTTGCCACATACCTCATGTTGCCCGGACAGGTACACGGCTGGTCATTTTCCAAAGACATCGCAGGATATTACATCTACTTCACACTCGAGTTTTACAACTCGTATGCCCGGGAAAGACACATTGAAAAATTCCCGTACCTGAGAGTATACACGCCTGATACCTACGTGCAATTCGATCCTGTAAAGGACGCCCACTTACCTGCCATGCTCAAAGCAATGTATGACGAATTCACTCAAAAAAGAGTCGGGTGGGACGACATCCTCAGAAATTGCCTGGACATTCTCTTAATCCTAATCACACGCAAGTCAACGTCCGCGACAACAATCAAGGGAACTACGACAACCGTCAATCACATTCGAAAGCTTCAGATCCTGATCGAAGAGCACTTTACCAAACTGAAGCTTCCAAGCGAATACGCGAAATTGATGAATATGACGCCCAAACACCTGAATGCATTATGCAAGGGTGCACTGAACAAAACCTTTACGGACTTAATACAGGAGCGCCTGTTACTGGAAGCCAAGCGCTATCTGGTGTACACGGA
>DATCLO010000138.1:0-24927 GCA_036563875.1 Cyclobacteriaceae bacterium | reverse complement strand
ACCAGATCGCGTGGGGATCAAATCAAAAATCGCTAATCCATCCGGCCTTCACCTGTTCAACGGCTTCCGTAACCGTATGGACGGGAAGGCGGCACGTCTTGTTGAAGCACACATAAACCGTCGACCTTCCACCCAGGGCTTCTTTTCCATGAAGGAGGGGAAGATCGCTTTGTGTTGTGGCTCCCAGCGTAAGCGAGAAGGGATAATAACGCGACTGAAATTCCTCGCGCAATTTCTGGACGTCGTTGCCGATAAAGACAACTTCTGCGATGGGCTGCTTGGATTCGAGAAGTGCAATACCCCAATTCGACATGTAATTAGGCTCGGCGCGTGTGATCTCGGCAAATGCTGCGGTCATTTCGGATGACAATGCAGTCCACTGTGCGTTATCGTAAATCAACCCCAGCCGTCTTAGATTTCTCACCATCACGGAATTGGATCCGGGGATGACGTTGTCGAAGATTTCCTTCTTTCGTGTTATGAGCGATTCTCCTTCGCGATGGGAATAAAAGAAATAGCGTTCCTTTTCGTCGAAGAAGTCTTTCATCGTGTGCCGCAGGAGGGATGCGGCATCTTCCAGATAGGCTTCATCGAAAGTCACTTCATACAGATCGATGGCGGCCTGTATCGCGAAAGCGTAGTCGTCAAGAAAACCCGCAGTCGTTGATCGCTTGCCCTTAAATGAGCGATAGAGTTTTGTTCCCTCACGCAAATGGGTATTGACGAAGCGCATGGCTTTGGTTGCGGCTTCCAGGTAGCGGGAATCCGACGTAGCGCGATATGCGTGTGTTAGGCCGGAGATCATGATGCCGTTCCAGGCGGTGATGATTTTGTCGTCGAGACCTGGTCTGATCCGTTGCTCGCGGATACGAAGGAGCGTATGCTTAACGCCGGTGAGGATCTCGCGCCAGCGTTCTGCAGTAAGGTTGTGCTTCGCGAGAAATTGTTCATCTGTCTCGTGCCGGGCCAGGATATTGTTGCCGTGTTCCCAGTTGCCTTCCTCAGTCACGCTGTAGTAGTCGCACACCAGTGTCGCTTGCTCACCGAGGTGTTCTTCGATTTCTCTTTTCGTCCAGACATAGTATTTACCCTCCTCGCCTTCGCTGTCGGCATCCAAAGCAGAATAAAATCCTCCGTCCGGGTGAGTCATTTCACGCAACAGCCAGGCGAAGATTCCCTCAACAACTTCTTTGTACTCAGTATCGCCGGTGGCAGCGTATGCTTCAGCATAGAGGCTCATGAGCTGGCCGTTGTCGTAAAGCATTTTCTCAAAGTGCGGAGCAAACCACTCTCCGTCGACGGAATAGCGCGCAAATCCACCCCCGATCTGATCGTGAATGCCACCCATAGCGATTTTTTTCAGCGTAAGGTTGATCTGATCCATGATAGCCGCATCACGAGACAAATAGTGACACCGTAAGAGGAGCAGCCAGACAGACGGCATGACGAATTTCGGCGCGCGGTTCATGCCTCCCCATGTGGTGTCGAACGTCGACCCAAGTTTTGCCGTGATGGCACCCACGTCCTCAACGAGCTCGGTGGCTGTGGCTTGCGTTCTGAAACGTTCCACATCGCTTTGCGCGAGGTGGCGCGTGAGGGCTCCTGCGGAGGATTCAAGGTCGTCGCGACGTGTTCGGAATGCCTTTGCAATATCCCGCAGCAGCTTTTCCCACGATTTTGGCGGATAGTATGTGCCCCCATAAAATGGCTTCTGATCCGGTGTGAGGAACACGTTCAGAGGCCACCCGCCGTTTAGTCCCATAGCCTGGACAGCTTCCATATACACCTGGTCTACGTCGGGGCGCTCTTCGCGGTCGACTTTGATGCAGATGAAATTTTCATTCATCACCTCTGCGATCTTTTCGTCTTCGAACGACTCGCGTTCCATCACGTGGCACCAGTGGCAGGTGCTGTATCCGATGCTGACGATGATGGGCTTGTCTTCCTTCTTCGCGCGTTCCAAAGCTTCCTCGCTCCACGGATACCAGTTGACAGGATTGTGTGCATGCTGCAACAGGTAGGGACTTGTGCTGTAGATAAGGGCGTTAGTATGACGATGCGGTTTGTCCATGTCTGACGTATCCTGAACCTGCAGGACGGCGGTTAATATGATGAGTATTCCGGTCAGGATGACTCGGGGTTTCATTGGTGGTGTAAGTTACGGATTAGGCGGCTAGGGTCAGTAATTTTTTGAACCACATAGGACATAGGGCACATAGGATGCACATAGGGTCGGGTTCCATTCCTCCGCACGTCCCTGACCCCTAAAGGGGCCCGAAGCGCGAACAAACCAATACTATGTGACCTCTATGTGCCCTATGTCCTATGTGGTTCAACCTGCCCCCGCAATAATCTCATCTCTTCTTCAACATTCACGGTTTGCTGCAGTCGTTCAAGTTTAGCAAGCGTCTCACGCAGAAATGATTGATGCGAGGCTGACCCTGGATGAAATGGCCGATGGGAGAGAGCGGCACGAATGTTTTTCCATTCATCGAAGAAGGCGCGTGTCTCGGAGTTGAAGTAAGTCGCGACAAAGTGTTCCCAGATGTAATCTTCTGCCTCTTCTGTAGGATGAATCATATCGCGCTTGTAGAAACGATAGTCGCGCAGGTCGTCCATCATGATCTCATAGGCGGGATAATATTCCACACCTTGGAACGATGCTGCAATGGTACCACAGGCGGCGCGCAAAATGGCCTTACTTAGACCGTTTCCTTCGATCGTGTCGCGCAAATGACGCACGGGACTGACGGTCAGAATGACAACGCAAGAAGGATTGAATTCCTTCAGCCGTTTGTAGAAATCGCCAAAGGAGGTAACAATCTCATCGACAGAAAGGATTGACTTCGTAAAATTCCGGGATGGCATCTTGTGACAATTGGCAACTACCTCACCTGTGTCGTTGCGCGTATAGATCCACGCGGTACCGTACGTGAGGATAACTGCGTGAGCATCCTTGAGAAAATGATGTGTGGCGCCCAGACAGTCCGCAATCCGGTTTCGCAAGTCGCCGCGACTCCCTGCAAAGAACGACGAGTGAAAATCGTAGCTGAAATGAATGCCTTCCCGCTCCAGGAACGTACCTTCCGGCACTGGCTCATTGTACACGGCGTAAAGAACCGCCTTGTGCAATGATTGTGGATTGTACACAACACCGAACGGATTCGTCAGCGTGGGCACCTTGTTGGCCCCCAGTCGCGCGCCTATAGCCTCTGCGAAGCACGAACCCACAGTGACGATCTTGTCGCGCAGGGAAAGGGTGTGTTTTGACACACCGGGGTTGATGACCGTTCTGAAGGGGTTCATAAAAATGTTACCGATAACACAGCGAAATTTCGAGGATTTTTGGATAAATTGGGCGCCGATTTGCACGGATCCAACTACATCAAAAATATGAACAATACCCTTACCTCCTTTGAAAAGATTCCCGCCCGGATTTTCTCCAATTCGGTCGAAGGTTCCGTGTTTGTTGCTGAGATGATTGCATCACTCATCCGGGAGCGGGAAAAAGAAGGGCGGCATTGCGTACTGGGTCTTGCAACAGGATCGACGCCCACACGCGTGTACGCAGAACTCGTGCGCATGCATAAGGAAGAGGGACTGAGCTTCAAGCATGTGTACACGTTCAACCTGGACGAATACTATCCCATGCAGCCCGACGCGCTGCAGAGTTATGTCCGGTTCATGAACGAACACCTGTTCAATCACATCGACATTCCACGCGATCACATTCACATACCTGACGGAACGCTTCCCAAGGATAAGATCGCATCGTTCTGCGTTGAGTATGAAAACCGCATCGATGAACTCGGCGGTATCGACATACAAATCCTGGGTATTGGTCGTACAGGTCACATCGGCTTCAACGAACCGGGTTCATCTGAACGTTCGCTCACGCGCCTGATCACACTCGACCAGGTAACACGTATCGACGCAGCGAGCGACTTCTTCGGAGAAGAGAATGTGCCGCGCAAAGCTATAACGATGGGGGTAGGCACTATCCTCAAGGCGCGCAAGGTTGTAATGATGGCGTGGGGTGAAGGTAAGGCCATGGTCATCAAGAAGGCGATCGAAGGAGAGATCACGGATCAGATTCCTTCATCGTTCCTGCAAAAGCACAGCGACTGCCTGGTGGTACTCGACGACGCCGCTGCATCAGAACTCGTTCGCGTAAAGACACCGTGGTTGCTCGACAGCATCGACTGGACACCGAAGATGATTCGCAAAGCCGTTGTCTGGCTCTGCCAGCACATCGGTAAGCCTGTTCTCAAGCTCACAAACAATGACTACATGGAGCATGGCATGGGCGACATCATTACGGAATTCGGTTCAGCCTACCAGGTTAATATCAGGATATTCAACGAACTTCAGCATACGATCACCGGATGGCCGGGCGGAAAACCCAATGCCGACGACACCTACAGACCGGAACGTGCAAAACCTTTCCCGAAGAGAGTCGTCATATTCTCACCGCACCCTGACGACGACGTAATCTCGATGGGAGGAACATTCATCCGCCTCGTCGACCAGGGACACGAAGTTCACGTTGCCTATCAGACTTCAGGGAACATCGCTGTCTTCGACGATGACGCGATACGGTTTGCGGATTTCGTGCGCGACTTCAACGAACAGTTCGGTCTTAACAAAGAAGACGCTGAGAAGTTCTACAAGAAGATTGTTAACGATCTGAAAGAAAAACATCCGGGTCAGATCGACAGCCCGGAAGTGTTGAAAGTAAAAGGTCTCGTTCGAAGGGGAGAAGCTAAGGCGGCCTGCCGTTACGTCGGCATTCCCGATTCGCAAATCCACTTCCTGGACATGCCTTTCTATGAAACGGGCCTCGTCAAGAAGAAACCGCTCGGCGAGAAGGACATTGCGTTGATTGTCGACTTGCTCGACAAAGTGAAGCCGCACCAGGTGTATGCTGCCGGCGATTTATCCGATCCTCACGGAACGCACCGCGTGTGCCTCTCTGCCATCTTCGCTGCGCTCGAACGTCTCAAGGACAGAGATTGGATCAAAGACTGCTGGGTATGGCTCTATCGCGGTGCATGGCAGGAATGGGATATCGACCAGATCGAAATGGCCGTTCCGCTCAGTCCGGACGAACTCATGCGCAAGCGCCGCGCGGTATTTAAGCACCAATCGCAAAAAGATAGCGCCATGTTCCCTGGAAATGACAAACGCGAGTTCTGGGTACGCGCTGAAGACCGCAACCGCGCAACTGCAGAGGCGTACAATCAACTGGGCCTGGCGGAGTATGAGGCGATGGAGGCGTTTGTGAGGCACTTCTTTTAGGGAACTACATACTAACATAGTAGGGAACCACATAGGACATAGGGCACATAGGGTGCACATAGAGTTTGAAGTCGCCGTCAGGCGACTTTGTTTTTTTACCGCAGAGCCGTATCGATCCTATGTGTCCCATGTGAAAACCCTATTTGTCCTATGTGGTTCAAAGTCTCTCGTTCAAAACCTCTCTGCGGTTTAAACCCACCACTCGCCGCAAGGCGACTCATGCCTTGCTATGAAGATCAATTAAGATTACATTCAAAGTTCACAACGTAACATCATGAAATCGTCGTACATCCTTTCCTGCATCGCGTCAATCCTCGCCCTGTGCGCCTCCTCAGCCTACGCACAGGACAAAATGCAATGGCCCGAAGGCAAGCGCGTGGCGGTGAGCCTCACGTTTGATGATGGTCGCGATAGTCAGGTGTTGAGAGGGACGCAGTTGCTTGACAAGTACGGCGTGAAGGCTACGTTCTTTGTTGTGCCAGGTGCTGTTCGTCGTCAGCATGAGGGTTGGAAGAAGGCGGTTGCTTCAGGTCATGAGATTGGCAATCATTCATTGCATCATCCTTGTTCAGGAAATTTTCCATGGTCGCGTAATCATGCCCTTGAATCGTATTCAATTGCCGACATGAAGGCGGAGTTGACGCAGGCGAACAAGGAAATCCAGTCGTTGCTGGGTGTAGCGCCAAGAGTATTTGCTTACCCGTGTGGACAGACGTTCGTTGGTCGCGGAACAGAAACGAAAAGCTACGTGCCCGTTGTGGCTGAAATGTTTTTGTTAGGGCGAACATGGATGGATGAGGCGCCTAACGATCCGCTGTACTGCGACTTCGCGCAGCTGACGGGTATTGAAATGGACGGTAAAGAATTCTCACAAATCAAGACATTCATCGAAAGCGCTCGCGAAAATGGAGCGTGGCTGGTGCTCGCCGGCCATGAGATGGGAGATGAGGGCCCACAAACAACTCGTCTTCGTATGCTCGAGGAACTACTCGCATATGCTGCCGACCCTGCAAACGGCGTATGGATCGCGCCGGTAGGTGAGGTGGCCGACTACGTTCAGTCGGGACGGAAAAATTGATTCTTGTCATTTACCCATCAAAACCGTCTGAGGTGGGAACGAAAAAGGGCGGAAAGCTCTTATCAGGTTACAACGCCCTACTTTTATGGACATCACGGACAACGAAATGCTGCTGATCTACAACTCGGAGAAGTTGTCAGACCGCAAGGCCCTGGGTTATGCCAAATCACTTCGGGGATATGTAGTCAAGGAACGTGACATCGCCCGGGATGCCCTCACGGAACTACAATTAAAGGAAGTGGCAAACCGATTGGGCATATCGCCCACCGAAATGATCGACAGGGAGTCCGACGTGTACCAGGACAAGTACCGGGATACAGCTGTCAGCGAAAACGACCTCCTTATTGCATTAAAAAACGAACCTGATCTCCTTCGCACACCCATTGCGGTCTATTCGGAAAGCGCCGAATTTGTTGACCCATACACTTTTGTAAAGCGCGGCATGGCCTCACCTGATATCACATCCGGCAACGCCAATCCGGGTGAAAAATAGCCCTCGACGGCCCGAAATAAGGGAGTACCCACCTTTCTAAAAGGGAAAAAATCTTATCATTGCAAGTCCCCAGACGGGACCATCGAAGTAATCCTTAAACCTCGCTACGATGAAGCAGCAATGGAAGGCCCGTAAGACGGTGGCAATGTATGAGTCCGACATGCTCCAAAGCGGGCTCAGAAGGGTGCTGGGAAAATGGCAGCTCACCGCCCTGGGCGTAGGATCTGTGATCGGTGCCGGGATCTTCGTGATGACCGGTCTTGCCGCTAAAGACTTTGCCGGACCAGCCCTCGCAATATCATTCATCATCGCTGGAATGGGTTGTGCATTCGCAGGACTATGCTATGCCGAGTTCGCCTCCATTATCCCTGTGGAAGGCTCTGCGTATGCGTATTCGTTCGCCACGGTCGGAGAGCTGTTTGCCTGGATCATCGGCTGGGACCTGATCCTTGAATACTCCATGGCGTCATCAACGGTGGCCGTTGGTTGGTCAGGATATTTCCTCAAGCTGCTCGGACTATTCCACGTGCACTTACCATTATGGTTGACGAACGACCTTTACACCGCCAGGATGCTTTTGGAAGACGCTGCGGCGAATGGCACTATGTCCGAACTCACGGCGCAATATTCATCTGTTCACTTGCCTACCATCCTCGGATTGCCGATAGCCATCAATCTTCCGGCGATCGTCATCTGCGGCATCATCACGTACATTCTTCTTCGTGGTATCAAGGAAGCTGCCAGCACGAACCTGTTGATCGTGATCATTAAGGTTGGTGTTGTACTCTTTGTCATTATTGCCGGCGCGTTTTATATCGATCCTTCCAACTGGGATCCGTTCATCCCTGCGCGTGGACTGAACAGCCAGGGTATTATGGCTTATGGTTATGCCGGCATTATGGCGGGTGCGGCGTATGTGTTCTTTGCTTACATCGGTTTCGATGCCGTGAGCACTCAGGCCGGTGAAGCACGGAATCCGCGTAAGGATGTTCCGTTCGGACTTCTCATGTCGCTCTTCATTTGTACCGTGTTGTATATCTCCGTGTCACTGGTGGTGACGGGTATGGTTAAGTATACCGACATGGATGTAAAAGCACCGCTGGCTGCTGCGTTCTCCGACTACGGGCTCAACATTGCAGTTTGGCTGATCTCCATTGCAGCTGTTGCCGGCCTCACCTCCGTATTGCTGGTTCAGATGCTGGCGCAATCGAGACTCTTCCTCGCTATGGCAAAGGATGGATTGTTGTCGCGCAAGATCTTTGCTGAACTACATCCCCGTACCCGCGTTCCCTATCGCGGAACGGCTATCGTGGGTGCCGCTGTCGCGATCACCGCAGGATTTATCCCGATTGAAACCATCGCCAAGCTGGTGAACATCGGTACACTCTTCGCGTTCGTGATGGTCTCCATCGCCGTCATGGTTATGCGCCGCCGCGAGCCGAATGTCAAGCGTCCTTTCAAAGTGCCCTATCTCTACATCATCGCTCCGCTGAGTATTCTCTTTAACCTCGGCATGATGGTTAGCCTGGGATGGGAAAACTGGGCGCGGCTCTTCCTCTGGTTGGCTATCGGAATGGTGGTTTATTTCTTGTATAGCAGGAAGCATAGCATCATGAGTAACCCTGAAGGGAAGAGCTAAGGCACAGAGTAACACTGAGGTACACAGAGACTCATTGTTAGTGTCACAAGCTGTTGTACGGAGTCGTTCAACTCTGTGAAAACCTCCAAAAGACTATAAAGGACACAGGCGCTAACGCGCACTTGCCCACTGCCGACTGCGTACTACTGCTCCCGATAGCTATCGGGATGCCCATTGCCCACTGCCTACTGGAAAGTGTTTCCTTTCAGGAAAGCGAGCAAGTCTGCCATCTCTTCCACCGATATCTGCCCCTCCAGTCCTTCAGGCATGAGCGACATGCTTACGGCTTTGAATGAGCGGATGTCCTGGCGGGAAATCGTTCGGTCTACGCCGGCGGCGTTGCGCAGTGTAATGGCTGAGCCTGTTTCGCTGGCGATGATGCCTTCGACGATTTCGCCGCTCTCGAGTGTTGCCGACCACGTTTCGTAGCCGCTCGATATCGCGAGGTTAGGTGCAAGTATCGACGCGAGTATCGCTTGTTTCGACCAGTTGTGTACCGTACCCAGGTCAGGTCCAATATTCACACCGTCTTTGCCGCGCACCTGATGGCATATCGCGCAGTTCTTTTGAAATATATCGCGACCCTTTGCCGGATCGCCTGTCGCAATCAGCGCACTCTGGTATTTGGCTGTTACCGCCTCTGAATCGTCGCGCGTGAAAAGATCACGTGCCTTCTTTCGCAGCTCAAAATCCTCGTGCTCCATGAGTCGTACCTTACGCGGCCAGCTCACGTCAGACGTTTGTATTGTACCCGATGCAATCCCGTCAAGGAGCATGGCTGTCGCGTTATGACTTGTCATCAGCACTCTCACCGCGGCATCTTTCAGTTGCGGTGTGAGGATGGCCCAATTGCTTACGAGGTAGGATGCGAAGTCATCACTGCGCAGCGTCTCCAGTGTTCGTATCGCGGCCAATGAGACGGACAATTCCTGGTTTGGAGTCACCAACTGAATAAGGCGATCAGTATGTGGTGCAGGATTGCCGAGTGTGAGCATGTCGATGGCCACGGCGCGCTCGCCGCCATTTGCGCTTTCATCGAATGCGATGACAGCGGCTTTTTGCAGTGTACTGCGAATTGAAGCGGCATCGTGAGTTGCGCTTGCCTTCAATAGTCGCAGTGAGGCTTGTCGGATGGTGATAACGGGATGATTGAGGCATGCTGAAGCCAGCAGTTGCTGGTCGCGAACAGCAAGTGCGCGACGCGGACGTTTTCTCTCCCAACCTTCGGCAATGCCCTGCAGCGCCGCATCAAGACCGTTGTAAGAATCTGAGCCCGCTGCTGTAGCGCGGACAAGAAGGTCATGCAGCGCGTTGTCTTCACCCGAGGTTGCGACGAGGCTGCCGAGCTGGCGTATCATTCCAGCGTAACCTGGTATGTCAGCCCGGTACTGAGATAACATTGCGTTAAGTGTACCCGAAACATCGGGGTTGGAGGCCGACAGTGCGGCAGTTCTAATCCATGGATCTTCGATGTCGCGGAACAGGATCGCACTGCGTGCTGTCGCCGCTTCGGGTGAGTCGATGTAGCCGAGTGTCAGCAAGAGCTGATAGCGTACGCGCGGATCAGGATCGTCCTTCATGTTGATGAGTGCGGAGTCCAGTTCCGGATTTTCTCCAAGATGAAGTTCAGCGAGACGCATGGCATTTTCGCGAATTCCGGCGACTGAATCACTCAATGCCTGAAGTATGATTTCCGTGTTCAGCGCCTGCATGCCTTCAAGTGTCCAGAGTGCATGCAATCTTCCCAGCGGCGATTCCGGGTCCATGCACATTTCGGCAAGGGCAGGAATGAGGTTGGCGTCATTGCGGTCCACGAGCAACCGTTGGGCGTTAATGCGCCACCAATAGTTGGGGTGTTTCAGTGTACTAATCAGTTCATCGGCACTGGCTCTTCCCAGGTTAATGTTGTTTATCCAGGAAGGTTTCGGTGCGCCTTCGGGAGCGATTCGATATATCCTGCCCTTGTCACTGTCGGTATACAATGTGCCGGAGCGCACGGTCTCTTCATCCATCCATTCAGGATGCTCGATGATCTGACGGTAGTAGTCTACTACGTAGAGCGCGCCATCCGGACCCACATATAAGTTGACGGGACGGAATTTCACATCGCGTGAAGCCAGGAATTCAGTGTTCTCAAACATGCGACTGGCTTCGAACGTTGCTCCTTTTGGGGTGACCTTATCGGCATGAACGAGATTGCTTACCGGTTCAGCAACGAAGGTCACCTTTTCATCATAGGGTGGGGGAAAGGCACCACCGAGGTAGGTGATCAGGCCGCACGCGGATGTCATTACACCAACATCAGTGAGAAGTTCATGTTGCGGATTGACGGTTATCGGGAATACTTCGGCTGCGTCACCATGATCAGAAAGCGATTGTGTCGATGAGGATACCAGGAGATTCGGATTCCGTTCCAGATAACGCGCGGCGATGACTTCGTGATAGATGTGGTTTGCATTCCAGACGAGAAAGTGATTGCCCCAGAGATCGAACGTCTGACCAAACTGCGTATGACTTGCGAGCATTTCCAGCTGGCGGCGGTCTGGCCTGAAGCGCACGGATCGACCTCCTGCATTGCTTCTGAGTCGTGGAGCATCCGGATAATCGGGATAAAAAATTTCCGTCCCCTCATCGCCGAAAATGTCCTGGTAGTAGTCGGTAGACACTGCGCCCTCGTGTGCGAGGTAGATCCAGTTATCGGGACCGTACACAGGATTGTTGACTTTATGTTGTGGATTCGTGAGTGCGAAGCCTGTCAGCAATGTGTCCATCACTTCAGCACGGCCATCGTTGTTGGCATCTTCGAGATAAAAAACATACGGTGCGTCCGTTACGATAACGCCGCGTTTCCATCGCATGATGCCTGTTGGCAGCAGGAGATTCTCTGCGAAGACCGTCGCACTGTCCATCACGCCGTCGCCGTCGGTGTCGCTGAGCAATTTGATTTTCCCTGAGCCGCCGACATCAAGAGGGTAGCCGGGCATTTCCACGACGTACAGTCGCCCAAACTCATCGATCTCCATATCCACCGGATCGCGAATGAGAGGCTCAGCGGCAATAAGTTCGATGGTAAAACCCCTGGCGATCTGGAAATCGCCGATCATCGTCACGTCACTGTCGCCGGCAATTTCATTGTCAGTCGAGTTCTTCTTGCATTGCACGAACAGCAGGAGAACAATGAAGACTAAAATGCGATGGGGTAGTGGGTTCAGGATGTGTGACACAGCAAATTCTGGTGTTTTTATTGTTTGCTTTAATATAAAAGGAAAACTTTCCTTTTCCGGCATCTGTGCCTTTAAGCGCCAATCACCAATCCCCAATCCGCAATCGCTAATCGCTAATCGCTAATCGCAAATCGCAAATCAATCCCCCTCTCACTAGTAGACCCAGGAACTCCAAAAAATGCAAGTATTTCCTTGCATATTATATAAGCAAGCACTTACTTGCCTATCAGAACGTATTCAGAATCGAAGATGGAGTTCCGAAGGGATGTTTTTCAGGCTATAGCGGATCCTACGCGGCGTGAGATTATCTCGCTGCTAGCAAGCAGACCCGCCAATGTCAATGAAATCGCAGCGCGCTTCGATATGACGCGACAGGCGGTATCACTGCATGTCAAGGTGTTGGAGGAGTGCGGCGTGGTGAGGGTCGTGAGGGCAGGGCGTGAGCGGCGGTGCAGCGTGCGACCGGAAAGGTTTACCGAAGTGTACGATTGGCTGGATCCCCTGCGCAAGATGTGGGAGTCCCGGTTTGAACAACTTGATGAAGTATTGCAAAAAGTGAGAACAACAAAACCCAAAAAATCATGAAACGCAGTTTGTTAATGAATTTCTCTGTAGACAGGGATAAGCGCGCCATCCATGTAGAACGTGAGTTCGCCGCGCCGGTAGAAGACGTTTGGGCAGCCTGGACGCAGAAAGAGTTGCTAGATCAGTGGTGGGCTCCGAAGCCGTATCGCACTGTTACGCGGTCTCTCGAATTCCGCGATGGCGGTATCTGGTTTTACAGTATGGTAGGCCCGCAAAACGACACCCACTGGTGCCGCGCCGATTATGAAGATATTCGTGCACCAGAAACATTTGGGATATACGATGCCTTCACCGATGAGAAAGGCAACGTCAATAATGAAATGCCACGATCGCGTTGGAAAATAGATTTCCGTTCTTCCGACGACGATTCAACAATGGTACATATTGTAATCCGCTACGATAAAGCAGAAGATATTGACAAAATCATCGAACTCGGATTCCGGGAAGGATTTACAGCGGCATTGGAGAATCTTGATGCGATATTTGAGGGAAATGTAGAATAGAGGCAGTTGCAGTCGCAGATGCAGAAGTTAACCAGAACGTTCTGTTTTGGTGAAACTCCTGCCTCTGCCGCTGCCGCTGCACCCGTTACCCAAGCATCACCTTCTTCCCCGTCCTCACCGCTTCATAAATAGCATCAATTATCCTCAAATCCTTCAATCCCTCTTCTCCGTCGACAGGCACGACGGGCTTCTTATCCTGAAGGATGATCGCGGACATTTCATCCATTTGAACGGTCTGGTGCGTCTTGTGCGGGAGGGTCAGTTCACCTTTGTTGGTTCTGCCTTTTATCGGACCGTAACCTGTTGCGGGCTGCAGTTCGGCAAAACCTTGTGTTCCGTCGAGGAAGAACCGGTCGAGGTAACTCATAGCATATGTTGAGAGACATGATGCTATAGCTCCTCCCGGGAAGCCCATTTGGAAGGTAATAGTTTCGTCCACCCCTTCCTTGAATTTCACCGGATCGGTCTTGACCTCCTGTGCCGTCACCCAGATGGGTTCTTCACCCACCATGTAGCGGGCGCCGTTTACAGAATAAATCCCGATATCCATCATCGCGCCGCCGCCGGCAAGTTCTTTGGATAGCCGCCATTGTCCGGGATCGCCAATGCGGAAACCGCTCAGCCCCTGGAAGAACAACACTTTGCCAAACTCACCGGCATTTCTCATGCGAATGATTTCAAGCGTGTTGGCTTCGAAGTGCATTCGGTAGCCAACGAGCAGCTTTACGCCTGCCTTCTTGCAGGCGTCCACCATCTCCTGACCTTCCTTCGCGTTGAGTGCCATCGGCTTTTCACAGATGACGTGCTTGCCCGCACGCGCTACGCGAATAGCCTGATCTTTATGAAGCGCATTTGGTGTGATGATGTAGACAGCGTCGATGTCTTTGTTGTCTTTGATCCTATCGAAGTTCTCGTAGTTGTAGCAGTTCGCTGCCGGGATGCCGTACTTCTTTTGCCAGTCGGCAATCTTCGACGGTGTACCACTGATCACGCCCGTGAGCTTAGCCGCTTTGCAGTCGCGCATAGCCTCAGCCACGCGCGTGCCATAGCTTCCAAGTCCCATGATGGCGACTTTCAGCACAGGGCCTTCGTAAGGTTGTTCATAGATCGATGAACCGCGGGCAGTTACCGATGACAGGAACGGAACGGCTAACGCCGTGGCTGAAATTTTTTGCAAAAAATCACGTCGGGACTTCATAGGAGTTGTTAGGATTGTTTGACGGGTTAATGTAAGAAAAGATTCTGCTATCGGGAAGGGGATTTTGGGCAGTGGGCAGTACTACTGAGTACCGCCAGGCTGAGTACTAGTGCCAACTGCTAAATTGCCCACTGCCAACTAGGTCTTCTGTTTCTTCTTCTTAGCAGCAGGAAACAGGACATTATTGAGAATCAGTCGATACCCCGGAGAATTGGGGTGCAGGTTGAGATCGGTAGGTTCTTCACCTACCTGGTGTTGGTAGTCTTCAGGATCGTGGCCGCCGTAGAATGTCCAGAAGCCCTTGCCGAGCACGCCGTGGATGTATTTGGCTTCGCGGATTTCCTTGTTTTCACCCATGACGACAACGTCAGGTTTGATGAGGTGGGACTTGAAGCCCGTAGTTTGTCCGAAAAATCCTTTGATAACCCGGGTGTGATTTTGAGACAACATGGTGGGGATAGGATCCCACTTCGCAGAAAACTCAAACAGCGTGAAGTAGTCGTTGTCCTGCCGCAGCCCCCGTTCGGTCGGGTGATTGTCGATGTCGGAAAACTCGTACTTGTATGGATCGCGGACGAGTGTGAAATCAGTGAACGCCAGGCAATGCTCGTAGTTGAGCTTGCTCTGGGCGTCAGGATCGGCGGGGTCGCCGTCGTACATGTGCTCACAAATGTCGACGCCATCGGCTGCAAGCGCGATGTCATAGCTATCGGTAGCACTGCACATGGCAAACATGAAACCTCCGCCCGCGACGAACTCCTTGATCTTGCGGGCCACTGCGAGCTTTAACTGAGACACCTTCTGGAATCCATGTTTGCGGGCAAGCTCTTCTGCTTCCTGCTGGGCTTCGATATACCAGGGCATGTTCTGGTAGGACCCGAAAAACTTACCGTACTGTCCGGTAAAATCTTCATGGTGGAGGTGCAGCCAGTCGTACTTGGGCAACATTCCATTCAGCACCTCGTCGTCGTAAATGACGTCATACGGAATTTCCGCGTAGGTCAGCACGAGGGTAACTGCATCATCCCAGGGTTGCGCAGTCTTTGGAGAATAGACGGCGATGCGCGGATATTTTTCCAGCTTCATCACGTCGTAATTCACGGCCGGACTTCCGATCTCCGTGATGATCTTATTGGCTTCTGCGTCGGAGATAACTTCATAGCTGACACCCCGGACTACCAGCTCATTTTGGATGGTGGGGTGGTATTGACACATAAAGCTTCCACCGCGGTAGTTGAGCAGCCAGTCGACCTCGTGGTCCATTTTCAGTATCCAATATGCGATCCCGTAAGCCTTCAGGTGGTTGGACTGACGGTCGTCCATAGGGATAAGGATGGAGTTCGCGCGACAAGTCACCGCAAAAACTACTATAGCGAACAAAAAAATGGGTCTCATGCGCAAATCGGCTGTGTCGAATCAAAGTTACCCAATGATGCTGCATTAACCTATAAAACCTCCTAATTTTGGCGGCTGGGCCGGTGATGCACAATTTTTCCCGTCAAACTGTAACAACTGGCTTGCGGAAACAACGTATTGCATAGTTCCGTTATTTGCGTTCGGACATGGATTTAGTGGAAAATATTCGCGAGGGATTGCGGTCGATAAAGGCAAATCTGCTCCGTTCGGTGCTCACAGCCTGTATTGTCGCCATTGGGATCACCTCCCTGGTGGGCATTCTTACTGCCGTAGACGGCATTGAACAGTCCGTAACGGCAAGTCTGAGTTCTCTTGGCCTGAACACCTTCGATATCTACTCCCGAACCTATCGCCGTTCCAGTCGCGAAGGCGTTGTTGAGAAAACATACCCCCTTATACGGTACAGCGAGGCTAAGCGCTTCATGAGTGAATACACGGTGCCGTCAAGCATCTGCATCTTTGCTCACGTAAGCTGGAATGCGGAGGTTAAGCGACTCTCCAAAAAAACAAATCCCAACGTAGGGATCGGGGGCGTCAATGAGGAGTACATGGCGATTAAAGCCCTCGAGTTCGACCAGGGACGAAACTTTTCCATGGTGGAAATCAATCGCGGCGCTCACGTGGCAGTTATCGGCAGTAAGATTTACGAAACACTTTACGAACGCAACGAGAACCCCATCGGCACCAGTATCATTGCGCTGGGCACCCAGTTCAAGGTGATTGGCGTTCTCAAGAAGAAGGGTGAGATCGCTGAAGAAAATTTCGACAACTCTGTCTACATTCCACTCATTGTGGCGAATCAGCTGGCTGGCGGACAGCCACTCCGTTATACAATGACGGTCGCCGTTCGGGATCCTGATCAATTCGAGCACGCTATGGGTGAGGCCACCGGACTAATGCGCATCATTCGACGTGATCGCATTGGCCAGGAGAATTCTTTCGAAATAGAAAAAAGTGAAACGCTGGAAGAAAATCTGAACGCGATTACCACCGGACTTTATTGGGGTGGTTTCAGCGTTGGGTTTATCACATTGCTTGGTGCGTCTATCGCGCTTATGAATATTATGCTCGTGTCAGTCACGGAGCGTACGCGCGAGGTTGGTGTAAGAAAGGCGCTTGGTGCTACGCCGTTACGGATTCGTCAGCAGTTTATAATCGAGGCGATAGTTGTGTGTCTGATGGGTGGAATTGCTGGCGTTGTAATGGGCATCCTGATCGGAAACCTCATGGCCAGCGCCATGGACGTAGAGCATTTTGTTGTGCCCTGGCTGTGGATGATTGTCGGTCTTCTCGTATGTATTTTCGTCGGCCTGCTCTCGGGTTATTATCCAGCCCATAAAGCATCCAGACTCGATCCAATTGAGTCGCTTAGATTTGAGTAATGGCAGAGTCTGCTTAAGGCAACACCCTATGTGCCCTATGTGGTTCAAAAAATGACCTCGGAACGACTGAACCACGTAGAATTTTCACATAGAACACATAGCGTTCTGACCTACTGCCCGCTGCCCACTGATTTAACGCACCGGAATCCCACATTCGACAGCCCGCTATCAAATGCCGTTCCCTGTCTCGCGCTTGGCCGATAGTTGACGCAGTAGTCGTTGGCGCACAGATAGGAGCCGCCGCGCGTGACGTATTTGACGACGAGGGGTTCGTTGGGGTCGAAAGATTTGTCCGGACCTTTTGGATTAACAGCAAGGCCCGTGCGCGCCAGTTCCGAGTAGTAGTTCACGTTGAAAAGATCGCTGGTCCATTCCCACACGTTTCCGATGATGTCGTACAAACCATAGTCGTTAGGAGGGAAGCTGCGAACAGGAGCGGTGTCTTTGAATCCATCTTCAGCTGTGTTGGTTACGGGGAAGCCTCCCTGAAAAGTGTTTGCCATGTATTGACCGGCAGGCATGAACTCTGGTCCCCACGCGTAGGGCTGACCTTCGAGTCCGCCTCGCGATGCAAACTCCCACTCTGCCTCAGTGGGTAATCGCTTCCCCGCCCATTCGCAATAGGCGCGTGCATCTTCATACGCAATGTGAACAACGGGGTGATCCCACTTTCCTTCAATGTCGCTGCCTGGACCCTCGGGATGTTTCCAATTCGCACCCGGAGTCCATTTCCACCACTGTGAATAGTCGTCAAGGGACACAGCGTACTTAGGTGGTGTAAACACGAGCGAGCCGGCTACGAGTAAACTGTCGTGCGGTTTAGGTGTACCTGCGGGAAGCTGTTTCTGAAGTTCCTCCCATTCCGGTTTACGTTCGGCGACCGTCACATATCCGGTTGCGTCTGTGAACTCTTTGAACTGACGGTTGGTGACTTCCGTCTCGTCCATCCAAAAACCGTCGACTTTAACCATGTGTGCCGGGCGTTCGTGTTCATACGAACGGGGGTCGTTGCTGCCCATGGTAAACTGTCCACCAGGAATCCACACCATTCCTTCCGGGGCTTCGCCGGGTGGGGGCTCGGTAGCATGTTGATCGGACGCGGTGCTTTGTGCATTCTTTTTGTCTCCGCAGGCGATGACTACTGCGGTGAGTACTGTGGCTACTACTAATATCTTCTTTGTCATCATGTTGTGATGTTCAGGAACAAGTAGGTCAAAGGTTCTGGTCACAGTCAGAGTACCGAGGTGGACGGGTGTTAACTAACCGAAGGGTGGCAGGTTGGTGCGGCAATTTACTGATCCTGTCTAAAAAAATTGAATTGATCCACAATTATTGAAAAAATCGCACCAGTGCCTGGCTTTGTGCCCGTTTCAATTGGATGGGCATCTCGCAAACGAGTTAGCGATCGTCCACCCCTAACCTTTTACGGACCAAAAAATCTAAATCATATCTGTTTTTACTCCACGACGATCTCATCTACCAGCATATACGCCGGCCGTCCTGCGCCTGGGTGCCATTCCGGTGTATTGCCGATGGTGTGCGCGATGACGCGAACGTAACGTGCGTCGCGTGGTTCGAACGTTGCTACGAAGTCGCGTTGATAGCCATCGTATTGATCGATGGGTAAGGTGTTCTCAATTTCTGCGACTGTGGTGAATTTCTTCCCATCAGTTGAGATCTGGTATTCCACCTTTTTCGGAAAGAGACGTAACCACATGGCATATTGAAAGTAGGCCGACTCAATGTGCCGAACTTTCTTCACTTCACCGAGATCGACCACCGCATCAAGGTTCACACCTGGAAAGACGAGCCAGTTGTAGGCATAGTCGTGACCGCCGCGTTTTCCATCGGTGAGCATGGTCGACGCACCGGGTGACAACTTGGTTGTATCAGGACTGTTAAACATCACCTTTTTGCCGTACGCCAGGTGCTCTTTCATCCCCAAACTGTACAGCCTATACGTGGAAGCACGCCACGCTTCCGGTGGCGTACTCCATTCCTTGAGTCGCGTTACGCCTTGTCGAATACAGAGATCAACAAAGGGATCGATTCTCCTTCGGATGTCTTCGTTAATGACCCATTGGTTATCGCGACGGACGAACAATCCGTTTTCGCCAGTCCAGGTTTCTTTCGCCTGCTCGACAATGGCATACTCCAATGGCAATCGCGCAATCTTTACCCGCTCCAGATAATGCGGTGCATCAGCAACAGCTGCCTGGGCTTTGTCGAAAAGCACTTCATATTCTTTAATGAGTTCCGGTGTGAGGTAGCTGTCGCGCGCACTTAGCGGACTACCAAAGATGCGAAGCGGCTTTCCCGATGCTAGCAACGCATTGGTCATTTTGTCGATGTACTCGCGAATAAACGGTCCTGCAGGCCCGTAGTATCCATTGAGGAAATCATTCATGAGTGCATCGACATCCTCGTCGGGATTCCAAAGCAACTTTGAAATCAAATACGCGCGCAGCTCGGCAAACTCTCCGCCGACCTCCCGGTTGCCTTGTTCGAACATCGCCGTAACACCATGTTCGACGAAGAACTTGATGTTCGGTTGAAGCACGTGAAAGTTAGGGAAGGGGCTAACCAAATGATTGAACTGGATCACGTAATCCCACACAATAATATCCTTAGCGATTTTACCCCAGTCTTCTACGTCGCGTCGGAAGTCAGCACTGGCCGTGTCGGTAGCGATAGGTCTATCGCGACCAACCTCAATGCTGCAGAGCATAATGTTCACATTGTCTCTTGGCTTGATGTTGGAGGGCGCTTTGCGCGAATATTCATAAGCAAGCGTTGATATGATCTTGTCGGGAAACTGGTCGGCTACCTGGTTTACAAAGTTGATGATCGAACCTGACGGCGATCCTTCACGTTCATTGATGGCGGTACAGGCGTCGCAGGTGCAATATTGTCGGTTGTCGTTTTGGCTTACCGACCAGTACGTCGCTTCGGGATTGCGGGCCATGAAGCGGCGCAGGTTGCGAACGGTGATGTCGAGGACATCCGGGTTGGTGAGACATAGTTGTGTCGGAATCCGTTTTCCATCGACGAGGGCGTAGTATTCGGGATGGTCTTTGGCATAGACGTCGGGTGGAACGAGAGCGGCGAACGTGTGCACCCACATGCCCCAGTCGGGACGCTCACCATGTTCGTCGTGATCGAGTTTGTGCCAGTCGACATACTCCTTGTGCCACGCGGCCCGATAGTGTGTCGTACGGAATTTGATAGTCGGCACTTGCTTGTCGTTAATATCCGGAAGCTCGATGTGTTTGTGTTCCGGAATGATCTTTACCGAAGGGCTGTACATGCGGCATCCCAGGTATTTTTCGAGGAAGGTGTATACGCCGTAGAGAGTGCCCTTTCCCGGACCGCTCGCGATCAGGAGTCGGAGGCTGTCGGTGCGTATGATGAAGCCATCGTCGCCGAGCGCGTTAAAGTCTATCGACGTCCTGAGATCATCGAGCCGTTCGTTCTGACCGAGCACAATTTCGTACCTGCTGCGGCCCTCCTGAACGCCAACGACGGGGAAGGCGGCACCGGAGATCTGGGGTAAGTAACGGCGCAAAACTTCCGCGGCCTGTTTCTCATATTCTGAAGGCGCCGAAGGCAAGACGATGCGGTAGCGCGTAAAGCCTTCACTAGCGAGGACGATCCGCTCCGGAGTCCGTGTCTCGCGGGCTTGTCTTTTTCGTTGTGCAAAACTGTCGGTGGCGAGGGTCAGGACCAGAAGAAGAATCGTTATTCTCCATGCGGTGCTCATGGTACAAAAGGGTTTGGGTTCACGGTAACGGATGGTAAGATAAATGAACGGCATGGATTAAGCATAGGTATCATGATGTGTGTTTTGGATGTGTTTCAAATTGTTACCTTGTATTCGTCACGAAGGCTATGAAAGGCGCGCGCCGCATACTCTACACGGTGGGTTTGCGTTTAATTTTCCCCCTGCTGGGTAGTTTGATGCCCATTTTTGGGTTTGCGCAAAAGGGTGTTGACACCCTGATCTCAGACAAAAATCTCGCAGGCAAGGTTTTGCGGGCCGGGCTCGAATCGCTTACCGTTTCCGGAGATACGATCGTGAATGAGGCGGCCATCGATCAAAGCAAGCCCTACGAAGGTAAGATCATCCGCAAGATCCACATCCGGCATGTTGGCTTTGAAACTTCTTTTTACGACACCAGCAAACGTGTATGGAAGGTAGTGTCTTCCGTCGCTGATGCGCTTCACGGTACCACGCGCCCGAGCGTCATCAGGAATCACTTGCTGATTCGCCCGGGAATGGAAGTGAACCCGTATCTGATTGCCGACAACGAACGGTACCTTCGCGATCAGGATTTCATCCTCGATAGCCGGATCATTGTGGAGCCTATTGAAGGACAAAAGGATTCGGTCGACGTGGTCGTGGTGACCCGCGACGTCTTCAGTTTGGGTGGCGATGTCGGTGGCAGTTTTCCCACGGCGACGGAAGTATCCATTTACGATGCCAACTTTTTGGGCAGGGGTCAGCGACTTGAATTCGTTTCCCTGCTCGACAGTGATCGTGATCCACGCTTCGGCTACGCGTTCTTCTACCGCAAGAGCAGTTTGTTCGGTTCACTAACAAACGCAGAAATCGGTTACTCGCAGTTGAATGTGGGACCAGACAATCGTGACGAAACAGAGTTTTCCTATTACCTCCGACTCACAAGGCCTTTGGTTTCACCCTATAAGCACTTCGCCGGCGCTCTTGAACTGAGTCAGAACTGGTCGGTGAACCTGTACAACAAGCCCGACTCGCTTTTCCTCGACTATTCATATGACGTTTTTGACATTTGGGCAGGATACAACTTTAGTATTAAAGGAGATCCCTCAGACCGGTCACGTGATTTCATCGCACTGCGTTACTTCCACGGCGCCTATGCCGACCGGCCGTCGCAGGAAGAATACCGCGTTCTGTCGACCTACAACAACACCACCGGCGTGCTTGCTGAATACACGTTTTATAAGCAGAATTACTACCGTACACGCTATTTGTTTGGATTTGGACGAACGGAAGACGTTCCGTACGGAACCAATGCATCAGTGACGGTTGGCTATGTTCGCGAGTCAGGCGTAGAGCGACCTTACACGGCGTTGAAGTGGTATCGCTCCGTTGCTTACAAGAAAGGAAATCTGCATACCTGGAACGCGGAGTTAGGCGGGTTCGTGGCGGGAGGGACGTTGGAAGATGCAGTGCTGAACGCTTCCACCACTTACGTCACACGTGCCGTCAACGTGAGACGTGGAACTCGTCTGCGCGGTTTGGCAAGTATCGGTTATTCGGCAATCTTCAATGAACGCACCAGTCTTCCATTAGAGATTACGGAGCGCGAGATTCTGGGTATTTCGGCGGACAGTCTTCTGGGAAACCGCAAGGCGTACTTCCGGGTTGAGGCGACGGTCTACACGGCGTGGAATTTCCTGGGCTTTCGTTTTGCGCCTTTTGCCGGCGCGAACATGGCGTGGTTGAACTGTACGGTATGTGAAGGCCACAACCTGCTTATACCTGGCGTGAACGTTGGATTCCGCGCCCGGAACGAGAACCTCATTTTCGGTACGATGGAATTTCGGCTCAGTTATATTCCTGAGACCCGTGTGACGCCGAGCCAGTTCTCGTTTGCATTCCGACAGCGACTGCGTGCTGACATGCTGCCCGGTTTTGTGAGGAGACCAGATATGGTACGGTATTGAAATGGATCGAATTGAGTTACTTGAGATCTGGGTTAACCACAGGGGCACAGAGGACGCTGTGTAACTCCGGGTTTCTCTGTGTCTCTGTGGTTAAGCGACAGAACGACATTCTGTTCATACGTATTATGCGGCATTTGCGCGTTCGCATTCTTTGAACCACGCATATGCTTCTTCTTTGCCGGGGAAAGTGGCAAGGTGAAGGTTTTTGTCCTTATATCGCTCCATCATCGTCTTCTTGAACTTCTCCATTGCGTACTTCGCAAACACATCGTTGCCGATGATCACGGCGTGGGTTTTTACACCGGCTTTTACGAACAGCATTTCATTCCATACTTTTTCCAGCCACCCCTGATCGTCGATGGAGACGACGCCAATCTTTTGTGTGTCGGCAAGCCAGTGTATGTTGCCGCCCTTCTTTCTTTTCATGTTGGTGTATTCATTGAACACGCGCGTGAGTCCCTCGCGCAATTGTTCGCTGGTGGGCTTTTTTATCCAGACGTGAAACATTACGTTGGCCTCCTCATCGTAGTAGCATTCGAGGTGGGGCTCCTTAAAAATGGTTTCCATGGTGTGTGGTGCAGTTACGTGAAAAAGTGATATTGAATCTACCTAAAACTCAGCACGTTTTGAGTTCGTTTTGTACCGTGATATTACAGGGGAAGGGAAATCATGAATCGGGAACAAGAAAAAAGGACACCGCAACGCGATGTCCTACTTAGTAAGGGTGGAGTTGGAATAATTAGATCGGGCAGCAAGGGCCGTCGACAACGAACGAATAGCACGCCTGTCCCGCCTTGATCCATGCGGTAGTTTGAAAGACGTTGCCGTATTCCTGTTCGAGTTCGAACTTAATGATGTACGTGTCGGCTTCCGGCAGATCGTCAAACTTCACAAACCTTGACGTTACGGAAGAGACATCGCATCCGGTGTTTCCTTCAGAGCTCTCGAGTTTCGCGGGCTGACCATTAACAGTTGCCCATTCGATACTTTCGATATTAAGCAGATCGCTTCTGCTGCAGTTGTCCAGATCAAGGATGAAATGGCTGATGCCCTTCGCGCCTTCGCCTCTGCAGATTTCGTAGGTCCACACGGTTCCGTCCTTGGTGACCTTGATGGAATAGTTCGCGGTGCCAACAGAATTGTTGGACGACTCATTCGCCGCATTTTCCTGTTTCTTGAGTTGTCCGGGAGGCGTTGACGGCTTCGCGGAGAAGTCGACGGGTTCGGAGCACGCTACAAGCAGGAGTGCAATGGCAGGAATTACTTTGAGTAGAGAGGGACTTTGAGCAAGCCAACTGATGCGTTTCATGGGTTTCATAAGTTTGGTGATTCACGCAAGGTCTGCAGAATCCGCAGCGCAATCGATGACGAATGTCGTTCGTCGTCATGATCTTTATTGTCCGTTCTTCGCTCTGAAATTGGAATGAGTTTTTAATTGAAACCCATTCCGGAAACGGGAATTATCCCTTCGAACTTGCTGCCTTCGGCAAGCTCCCCTTCGACAAGCTCAGGGACCGGTTACGGCGAAATGGAATATTCTCAATTTGGTGGAGTCCCTGCGCCGCTTGCGGCGCCCGTGCCCTCCCCAAGCCAGTGGCGATTGGTACGATAAAAGGGACCTTGGCACCAATCTATCGGAACATACAAATGACAACCCTCTGTGTAACCCAGCGCCCTCCGTGCCTCTGTGGTGAAAAACTTGACGGAGTCACTTACTCATTGCTGCAAGAAAAATCTGCAAGGCTTGATTTGTGAAATCGACTTGTACATTAATCGGATGTTTTTCGTCCGACGTCAGGCGGGCCGCGCGAAGCAATTCCTGACCATGCGCGATGGCTACGAAAGCGAAGAGCTCATGGATGCCTTCCTGAGGCTGCGGTGTGGCGTAGCCTGTAATCCCGATGGCGTAATCGCTTAGGAACATGAGGTTGCTGCCGCGGGCCATTTCTGCGGCCGTTTGTTCCGACACGCAGTCGCACTTTTGGGCGTGTATGGGTTCAACACGGAGGTGTCGCGTTTTTTGTCCCGCGTTGTAAGCGGTGATTCCGCCCTGAAAAAACTGCATCGCGTTGTCGCCGAATGAAAGTGCCGCCTGCAGGTGTCCTGACGTTACGCTTTCAGCGACGGAGATCGTTTTTCCACCGGCGATAAGGAGATCGCGGATGGCATTGATGGTGGGTTCGTCGTAGGGTATGACCATGCTGGTACCGTTGAAGGAAATCTTAGGTAGTGAAGGGAAGGGGGATTGACGTATGGCGATCCCAAAGGGTGCAACGGCCTCTCACAAAATCCGTGGTTCGGCATTTTTTGTTAGCGGAGAGAGAGGGATTCGAACCCTCGGTCCGATTGCTCGGACAACGGTTTTCGAGACCGCCCCGTTCGACCGCTCCGGCATCTCTCCATAG
>DATCLO010000137.1:0-25886 GCA_036563875.1 Cyclobacteriaceae bacterium | reverse complement strand
GCAACAATTCCTCCGGCGTTCCCAAATCCCTCGCGGTTCCCTCATCGAATTTGACATAATCAACCCGAAGGCCGCCTTTCATCGCCTCACGAATAATATCGCCAATGTAAAGTTCGCGCGGGGTGGCGTCAGTGCGGGAGCCTTTCACGTTGTTGCTGGCGAGACGAGTTTGAATCTGCTCGTGGAGGAATTCTGTAAAGGATGGGCCCCACACGGCGTGAGCCCATCCCCAGGTGAGGTCGGGCCGATCCTCCTTTATCACAATGTCACTGAGCTTATCGCCATCAAACGCGATCATATCCCAGCTCTTGTACTTGTTTGTCTTGATCAAGCCAAGCACCACGTCGGCGCTGCTTTCCGTCAGCTTTTCCCTGAGGCGTTGAAAATGATTTTCGGGTGTGCATACCAGGTCGGGAAATCCAAGCGCGACGCCGTGGCCTTTCACGAAAGGGTAGGCCACGTCCAGCGTGAACGGCGTGCCATGAGGATGAGTCATCATCAGGTAACCGATGTTCACTCCGAGTTCAGCGCCGTCGCGGAGGTAAGCGGGGATGTCCCACTTTCCGGGGCGGAGGATGCAGAAGATTTCGGTGATGCCGGCGAGGCGGTAGTATCCTATGAGGTTCTCGCATACGACACTCCGCACTAAACCATCTTCCGTTCTTCGGATGACGGGATAGACTTCCTTGCTGCAGGGAATGTTTCCAAGCCTGCTTCCGGTTCCGCCCGCAGGTACTAGTCCGAAGAATTTCATCCCTTCCAGCCGCCTCGCCTTTTGCGTTTCATCCCTGGTGTGCTGACGCTGTCGAGCCCTTCTTGTAGGTCCTGAGCATGTAAATGTTAAGGATGATGAACGCCACAGTCAGGATGGCTGGCAGTATCGCGATGTTCGCGAGTGTTGCTTGTCCCGCGGCGAGTTCCAGCGCATCTCCAGTGAGACCTTCGGCCTGTTTTGCTGCCCTGTGGCTATCGATCCAGTGACCGATGATCGGTTGGAAAATCGAAACACCCAGCATTCCGACGCCACCCATGAGCGACATTCCGAGAGCTCCCGTCCTGGGAAGATATTCGGCAATGAATGAGATCATGGTAGGCCAGAAATAGCAGACACCAATAGCAAACAAGATGGCCGCAACATACACGAGGCCTCCTGTTGCCATGTGCATTGTGTAAATCGCGATAGCCGAAATAACCGCGGAAGCCAGCAATACGCCGGATATATTCAGTTGGTGAATGAGCGGGCCTGCGAAGAGACGCCCCACAGCCATCAGTACTGTTACAAGAGCGAGCACAAGGAGCGGTTGAGCGCCTGAGGCTGCGAGTATCCGTTCAACCCATGCCTGGGTACCAAGCTCCGTGGTAGCAGTCATTACCATAAGAACAAGCATCACCCAATAAAGCGGAGAGCTAAATATGGCTTTGACGTTGTCGGCTGTTGAAGCAGTTTCTTTACCACCTGTTTCAGGGAACTTCTGACCCATGAACATAAAGAAATAGATCAGCGCAGGAATGTACATGATGGCAAGTTTGGCTTGCCAACTGCCACCCATATTGTTTACCAGCAGCACTAGTACAGATCCGATGGCGATTCCTCCCGGGAACCATACGTGGAACCGGTTGAGCATGGTAGCCTTCTTCTCAGGATACATGGAAGCGATCATCGGGTTATATGCGGCTTCCACCATACCGTTTGCAAAGCTGATAAAGAACGTGGAGAAGAAGAGCGTGTAAAAGCTGTTGGACAGTATGGAGAACGTTATACCAAGTATGTGACATGCGAATGCAACGTTCCCAATCCGACGGGGCCCGAGGGAGTTGTACAATGGTCCGCCCACGAGTGTGGCAATCGGGAAACCGAAAATTCCCATGAAGTTAATCCATCCGAGCTGTGTGTCGGTGAGGCTCATGTCCTCGACCAAATCGTTCATGATCCCGGCCCGGATTCCAAAAGCAAAGGCTGTAGTGAGGAGTGCAAAACAACTGGCGATAAATAGCCGGTTGGCATTGATGGCTTTTTCCATGAGGTTTAAGGTTTAAGTAGCCCCAATATGGTTTTAAAATTGTTTTTGTGCAACCGTTTGTTCCGCCCCGTGCGGTACGCCGAACCCCAATAGCCTGTCATCTACCGGCCTACGATGGGGATGGCCGACAGGCCGGAGGAACGCCGATACCGTCGGTGTATTTTTGTGGGTGAGACAAATCCCAATAACCGTTGCGAACCATGCGATTGATAATAGCCTTCATGGTCATATCCCTCCCGGCAATGGCCCAGTCGACCAGTTACGGCGACTTCAAAATTTTTGAAAACCGCGTCATCTATCAGCACGTGTTTGATTGTACGTCCATGACGGTGGAACAACTTGACTCCGTGCTGCGGGCAACGCCCAACGTTACTGACGTTGCGGTGAACGAAGGGACTATTACGGCAACACTCAGTGAGTTTGTGGTGGACTACAAGAAGTTCAAGTTCCCCCAGGTAGGTACACCGCATATCATTCAAACCGGCCGGTTCGGTGCAAAGCTGACAGCACAGGTCCGCGATGGCCGCTACAGAATTACCCTGGATGACATCACGATGAAGGGAAACATCGGCTACAAAAACATCACCGAGCCCGAACTTATGACGGAATACGCGACGATCAAGAGCGCGACGTTGCTGGCTGCGGACTGGTGCCGTCCGAATATGCTTGGCCTTCTCAACAAAGCGCTCAACGACCTGTTTACCTGTAAGTCCGACCCCACCTTGTCGGATTGGTAGGTCAAGCCTGACTCCGCCTGTGGAAAGCTGCAAGGGTCATCGCCAATCCTGGCGAATGGGCCTCATATTAGCCATTCAAATCTGAAACTATCAGGGGAAAGCGGCTTTCACCTTTCACAATTATTTCCTTACTTATCGCCCTCAAAAACAAGGAGATTCTCAATAACCATTAACCACTATTTGCACGCATGGCAAGAAAACTACGCATGGGGATGGTAGGAGGAGGCATCGGCTCCTTCATTGGTCCGGTACACAGAAAAGCTGCCGGAATCGATGGACAGATCGAGCTTGTATGCGGAGCCTTCAGCATCGACCCCCAGGAATCGAAAGAAACAGGTAAGTCCCTGTATCTGAACCCTGACCGGGTGTACGGCACATACCAGGAGATGTTCGAACGCGAAAGGGACCTTCCGGCTGATGAGCGGATGGACTTCGTCTCCATAGTAACGCCGAACCATGTTCACTTCGGGCCGGCCAAGATGGCGCTTGAGAACGGCTTCCACGTCGTGGTCGAAAAGCCCATCGCCTTCTCTCTCCAGGAGGCAAAAACGCTGAAGAAGCTCGTAGACAAGACCGGGTTGATCCTCGCACTGACGCACACCTACACCGGCTACCCCATGGTTAAGGAAGCGCGCAACATCGTCGCTTCGGGCAAGCTTGGAAAGATTCGCAAAGTATACTCAGAATACCCGCAGGGATGGCTTTCAACGATGCTTGAAAAGACGGGCAATCAGCAGGCATCGTGGCGTACTGACCCGAAGCAGTCTGGTGCTGGTGGCGCAATTGGCGACATTGGAACGCATGCTGCTAACCTTGCAGAATACATCACGGGTGCGCGCATCACGGAGATCTGTGCCATGCTGAACATTATGGTTAAGGGTCGCAAGATCGATGACGACAGTTCGATGCTGCTCAAATTCGATAACGGCGCTTCCGGAATGCTGATGGCTACACAAGTTGCCGCCGGTGAAGAGAACAACCTCAACATCCGGGTGTATGGTGAAAAGGGTGGACTCGAATGGCATCAGGAGGAACCCAATACTTTGATCCTGAAATGGCTTGATCGTCCTCGGGAAATTCTGCGTGCCGGGTGGAGCTATCTGTCCGACGATGCGAAGTCGTTTACCCGCACGCCTTCAGGACACCCTGAAGGATACCTGGAAGCTTTCGCGAATATTTACCGCGCATTTACGCAGGCGGTACGCGACTACAAACCCGGGAAGAAAATCAATCCCGCTAAGTACGACTTCCCTGACGTTGAAGACGGCGTTCGCGGTATGATGTTCGTCGATACAGTAATTAAGTCGGCTAACTCGACGCGGAAATGGACGCCGATGAAGTAATTCTCCACGTTCAAAAGCACACATCATGAAGACGATAAAGGGACCCGCAATATTTCTCGCGCAGTTCATGGGCGATGAGCCACCGTTCAACAGCCTGAAGTCGATATGTCAATGGGTGGCATCCCTGGGATACAAAGGTGTACAGATACCGACGTGGGATAGCCGCTGCATCGATCTCCAGAAGGCTGCCGAGAGCAAGGACTACGCTGATGAGATCCGAGGCACAGTAGCAGAATTTGGCCTTGAAATCACTGAACTATCCACGCACCTTCAGGGTCAACTCGTAGCTGTTCACCCGGCGTACGATGAGCTCTTTGATGGCTTCGCACCAAAGTCGGTGAGGAAAAAACCGAAAGAGCGCACAGCCTGGGCGGTAAATCAACTCAAGTATGCCGCGAAGGCAAGCAAGAACCTGGGACTGAAAGCGCACGCTACATTCTCAGGTGCGCTGATGTGGCATACAGTCTATCCCTGGCCGCAGCGCCCGGCTGGCCTGGTCGACGAGGCATTCAAGGAACTGGCAAAGCGTTGGCTTCCCATCCTCAATGCTTTCGACAAGGCAGGCGTTGATGTTTGCTATGAAATTCACCCTGGCGAAGATCTTCACGATGGCGTGACGTTCGAGCGCTTCTGGGAAGCTACAGGCAAACATCCGCGCGCGAACATTCTCTACGACCCGAGCCACTTTGTGTTGCAGCATCTCGATTATCTCCAGTACATCGACTTCTATCATGAGTTTATCAAGATGTTCCACGTTAAGGACGCGGAACTGAATCCCACAGGAAAGAGTGGCGTATACGGAGGCTATCAGGATTGGATAAATCGTCCGGGTCGGTTCCGTTCGCTGGGCGATGGTCAGGTCGATTTTCAGTCGATCTTCTCCAAGCTCGCGCAGTACGACTATGATGGCTGGGCCGTTCTAGAATGGGAATGCTGCATCAAGCATCCGGAACAGGGAGCAGCGGAAGGTGCCCCGTTCATCAGGGATCACATCATACGTGTAACCGAGAAAGCTTTTGATGATTTTGCGTCGGCTGGCATCGACCAGAAACTGAATCGGCGCGTTTTAGGACTCACTAAATGAAATGTATATCATGACTATGAAACGTTTAATAGCTGTTGCCCTGGTACTCTCACTGTCAGTGTCGCTTATGACATCCTGTGGAGGCGGAAAGAAAGATGAAGCGAAATCAGACGATGCCTATGGAGAATATGAAATTCCTGGCAATGACAAGGAGCAAGCCGGCGATTCCGCACCGCAAGGCAGCGCGCAGAGCGATACAGCGGCGCCAGCTGCGGGCACCGACAATGCGATTGCTGAAGGACAGGCTCTGGTAGATGCGAATGACTGCAAAACTTGCCACCATCCGACCAACAAGATTATCGGCCCGGCCCATACTGAGGTCGCCAAAAAGTATGAGTTTACTGAAGCCAACGTGAAAATGCTGGCTAAGAAGATAATCGAAGGCGGAAGCGGGGTATGGGGCGAGATTATGATGAATCCGCACCCGAACCTAAGCCAGGAAGATGCCGAAAAGATGGCACGCTACGTGCTGTCGTTGGATGGCGAGACAGAGAAGTAAATCCTGGACTCAACACCGAAAACCACAACTACCATGAGACGAAGAGAATTTATCCACGCCTCGGCTGCTGCGATGGCGGGAATGCTTGCAGTGCCCGCTTTGGGAGAACCCGCAGCAAAGAAGCGCAAGATTGGAATTCAGCTCTATACGCTTAAGGACGTTATCGACAAAGATCCGAAGGGCATCCTGAAACAGCTTGCGTCGTTCGGTTACACGGAGCTGGAAACGTACGGCTACAACGACGGAAAACTGTTCGGCCTTTCCGTCGCTGAATTCGGCAACGAAGTAAAGGCACTGGGGATGCAAACCGTCAGTGGTCACTTTGGCATCGACCTCGTGCGCAACGACTGGGAGCGAACAGTTGCTGATGCAAAATCACTTGGTCAGTCGTATGCCTGCGTGCCCTGGCTGCCCGAGCAGGATCGTACCCTCGATGGCATCAAGAGAGTTTGTGAAACGATTAACAAGGGTGCCGAGATTTGCAAGAAGTACGGCATGAAGATCGGGTATCACAACCACGACTTCGAATTCAAAGATGCCGGAAACGGTAAGTTGCTCTTCGATGTCATGCTCGAAGAACTTGATCCCAAACTTGTGAGCATGGAAATGGATATCTTCTGGGTGGTGGCCGCCGGTTACGATCCATTAGCATACTTCAAGAAGTATCCTGGGCGCTTCGAACAATGGCACGTCAAGGATCAGGATAAGGAAGTGCCTACCCGCAACACGGAAGTGGGTAACGGAACGATCGACTTCAAAGCCATCTTCGCCCAGGCGAAGCTGTCCGGAATGAAACACTTCTATGTAGAGCAGGAGTTTTTCACCAGACCTTCAATCGAAAGCGCCAGGATTTGCATCGAAAACTTGAAGAAGATGATTTGATGCCCTAAGGCATAGAAATGAAAAAGTGCCACCTTGTGTGGCATTTTTTTCGAACTCATTCGCAATACCATGCGCATTCTGAATCTTGTTCTTGCAGTGATGTTCGTGATCTTTGCCTTTGTGCAGGTGAACGATCCCGATCCCCTGATATGGATTTTGATTTATGGTATACTGGCAGCATCGTGCGTGCTGGCAGCGTTCAACGTGTACTTGCCGAAGGCAACGGCAGTACTTGGTGTAATTCTAATCGCTTACGCGATATCTTTTTTCCCGGGCCTGAAAGAATGGATGAATAGCGACGACAGGAGCTTGTTGTTCGATGACATTGCCAAAATGCAATATCCCTACATTGAAGAGTCGCGGGAATTCCTCGGCTTGTTAATCTGTGTGGCAGTCCTTGCCATGCACCTTATCCGCTGGAAGCGGTCGCAAAGCTGATATTCGTCAGCCATTTATTCAGTCTCTGAGCGCTTTTTTTTCCTTCCCAAATTTCTAAATTGAAGGCACATCGATCCCTGGCTATTGGTATCGTTTGCAGGATCGTGACGTCCTGCAGGGCGTCATGAAAAGGGGTTAGCCTGAAAAAACGGTTCAAAAAAATAAACGGGTATTCATGAAAAGATCAGTACTACTGCTTGGTCTATGTCTGCCATTTTTGTTCACATTCTGTTCTTCACCTAAGGAAAAAATTCCACCCGTGAGCACACCGAAACCGCCCGGACGAATGATTATCTATCAGATGTTACCCCGCCTTTTCGGAAACAAAACACAAGTCAATCAAAAATACGGTACTCGTGAGGTGAATGGCGTCGGAAAATTCAACGACATCACAGATACTGCCCTCGTTGCGCTTCGGGAAATGGGCATAACCCACGTATGGTATACTGGCGTGCTCGAGCATGCTACGCTTTCTGACTATTCATCATTCGGCATCCCTGCTGACGACCCGGCCGTTGTCAAGGGTATTGCCGGATCACCGTATTCAATTCGTGATTATTACGATGTTGACCCTGACCTCGCAGTGAGTGTACCCGATCGCATGAAAGAATTTGACGCGCTCGTTGCACGTACGCACACAGCAGGGTTGAAAGTTATCATCGACTTTGTGCCGAATCACGTAGCGAGGGCCTATCGTTCCGATAACAAGCCCGAGGGTGTGCGTGATTTCGGGGCGGACGATGATCCAACCGTTGCATATCGTCCCAGCAACAACTTTTATTACTTACCCGGAACGTCATTTGTGCCGCCGCGCAGGACGCTGCCACCCGGTATGCAGGGGCGCTATACTGAATCGCCGGCAAAAGTAACTGCCAACAATCAGTTCCGTCCAGACCCATCCGTTGACGATTGGTTCGAAGCGGTCAAGCTGAACTATGGAGTCGATATTCAGGGTGGGGGTGTAAAGTCATTTGATCCTGTGCCGGACACCTGGAATAAGATGAAGGACATCCTTGTCTTTTGGGCGAATAAGAAAGTTGATGGCTTCAGGTGCGATATGGCCGAAATGGTTCCGGTTGAGTTCTGGAATTGGGTAATTCCGCAGGTTAAGGAAGTCAATCCGGAGACCGTATTCATCGCCGAGATTTATAATCCTGATCAATACAGGGAATACCTAAGTCAGGGCGCTTTCGATTTTCTGTACGACAAGGTTCTTCTTTACGATACACTCCGCAGCCTGGTGGGTGGAAAGGGAAGCACCGTCGCTATCGACGGCATACAACAACGATTGAAGGGAATCAATCACAACATGCTTCACTTCATGGAGAATCACGATGAGCAACGCCTGGCGTCGAGATTCTTCGCGGGCGATATCTGGAAGGGCTGCCCCGCCATGGTGATCAGCGCGACGATCGACCGCGGTCCCGTGATGATCTATTTCGGCCAGGAGGTCGGCGAACCCGGCGCAGGGGAGGAAGGATTTTCAGGAGAAGATGGCCGAACTACGATATACGACTACTGGGGCGTGCCGGAACATCAAAAGTGGATGAATGGTGGCACATTCGACGGCGAACCGCTTTCGCTCGAACAGAAACAGCTTCGAATGTTCTACACGGATCTGCTCAACCTGGCGGCTTCGAATCCGGCGTTTACCTCCGGCGAGTATTATGACATCACCGCATACAATGTAGATAAAGGCAACATCACACCGGATATGCACGCGTTCATGCGTGTGGCGGCCGACGAAAAGATGCTTGTGATCAACGGCTTCAATAGCGAGCCGAAGACGGTGAGATTTCAAATTCCTCCTGATGTTGCCGACGCCGCTGGCCTTGACGACGAAGCAGTGTACATAGCACGAGATCTTTTGTGGCGAGAGATTGAGGTTGGATTTGATGAGAATATGAGCTTTGAACTGCTCATGAAGCCCTACAGTTGTTTCATTTTTAAAATCAAATAGCGCGCAACGCATGACTGCGGACGTGGACGGAAGGGTAAGGGTTCTCATCAATAATGTGCAACCGTCAGTTGATGGTGGCCGCTATCCTGCAAAGCGTACCGTCGGAGAAAGGGTTGACGTAACCGCTGATATTATAGCCGACGGCCATGACCACATTCGGGCCGTGTTGTTGTATCGCCATGAATCTCAGCGTGACTGGACACGCGTCGAGATGTTCCATGAAAACAACGACAGGTGGAAGGCGTCCTTCACCGCTTCAGAAAAGGGAATGTATGTCTTCACTGTGAGAGCCTGGATCGATCACCTCGATACGTGGTACGATGGCTTTCGCAAGAAGGCGGCAGCCGGAGTCGATACTGCCGCAGAAATGCTGGAAGGCGGTGAACTGCTCCGTGCTGCGACCAAAGACGAAGCGTCACCGCGAATAGCGGAGTTTGTCGCAATGATGTCAGACGTCGCGAAGCACGCGGCCGTCAGGGATCAAGTGCTAAGTCGTGAATTTGCCGAGATCGTTCACAACCATCCGCTCGAACAACATGCGGAAAGCGCTCCCGAGCTTCGTGTACGCGTCGAACATCGCAAAGCAAACTTCAGCACCTGGTATGAACTCTTTCCGCGATCAGCCGCGCTGGAAGGAGGGCGACACGGCACGTTCAGGGATGTGATACGACTCCTGCCGCGCATTCACGCGATGGGATTCGATGTTCTGTACATGCCGCCCATACATCCCATAGGCGAAATCAACCGAAAGGGAAAAAACAATTCGGAGCGCTCGGTGGAGGGCGAACCGGGGTCACCGTGGGCAATTGGCAATAAACATGGCGGACACAAAAGCATTCACCCGGAGCTGGGCACGCTGGAGGACTTTCGCGCACTCATCGAGGCGGCTTCAAAGCTGGGCATTGACATCGCAATGGACATCGCGTTTCAATGTGCTCCCGACCATCCCTACGTAAAGGAACATCCGCAATGGTTCCGCAGGCGGCCGGATGGATCAATACAATACGCCGAAAACCCGCCGAAAAAGTATCAGGATATCTATCCATTTAATTTTGAAACGGACGATTGGAAGGCGCTGTGGGAAGAGCTGCGCTCCGTGTTCTTTTACTGGATTGAACAAGGTGTGAAGATATTCCGCGTCGATAACCCACATACAAAACCGATCCGCTTTTGGGAATGGGTTATCGCAGAGGTGAATAAAAAGTACGACGACATCATCTTCCTGTCGGAAGCGTTTACAAGACCTAAAGTCATGGCGGCCCTCGCGCGCGTGGGCTTCACTCAATCATACACCTATTTTACCTGGCGCGTTACTCGTGGCGAGTTGACCGAGTATATGAATGAGCTCGTCAATACCGAGCTCCGTAACTACTTTCGACCGAACTTCTGGCCGAATACCCCCGACATTCTTCCCTATCACTTGCAGCACCAGGGCGAGAACATCTTCATCATCCGGTTAGCGCTCGCCGCTACATTGTCGTCAAATTACGGCATATACGGCCCGCCCTATGAGTTCTGCGAGAACGTACCTGTGGAAGGAAAGGAGGAATATCTCGATTCGGAAAAGTATGAGATCAAACAGTACGCATGGAAGAAAACGAACCGGATGACGGACATTATCACGCTGCTCAACAAGGCGCGGAAAGAACACGCGGCGCTGCAGTCAACGTGGAATATCCGGTTCCTCAACATTGAGAATCCGAACCTGATTGCCTACCTCAAGGCGACTGACGATCTGGCTAGCATTTTCCTGATCGTCGTAAACCTTGATCCCCATGCCCGCCATTCAGGTTACGTGCAGATACCTATGGACGTTCTGAAGTTGCAGTGGCCGATCAATCTCAAGCTTCACGATCTCGTTACCGACGAGCATTACACCTGGACGCAGGAGTGGAACTACGTTGAACTCGATCCTTACGTTATGCCTTTCCATTTGTTCCAGCTTGAAATCCACGAATCGTTCCAGTGATGAGCGCCAAACTGAAAAACGGTCGGAAGCTATGGTACAAAGATGCGATCATCTATGAACTGTCGGTGCGCGCTTTTCACGACAGCAACGGCGACGGCATTGGCGATTTTCCGGGCCTCATCCAAAAGCTTGATTATCTCGAAGATCTCGGAATCAATACGATCTGGTTGCTGCCGTTCTATCCTTCACCACTGCGGGACGACGGCTATGATGTAACCGACTATTGTGAGATAGCGCCGGAGTACGGTACGATGTCAGACTTCCGCGCCTTCCTCAGGGAGGCGCAGCGTCGCGGCATGCGGGTGATCATTGAACTGATCCTGAACCACACATCTGACGAACACCCCTGGTTCAAGAGAGCGAAACAGGAGAAACCATCAAGTGCCGCACGAAACTACTATGTGTGGAGCGATGATAACACGCGCTTTGCGGATGCCCGGGTGCTGGGTTCAAATACGTCGAACTGGACATGGGATGAGGAGGCAGGCGCATTCTATTGGAGTCGATTTGGCCGGTATTTGCCCGAGCTTAATTATGACAATCCGAAGGTTCAGATTGAGATGATTCGCGTGGCCGACTTCTGGCTGAAGAAAGGTGTTGACGGTTTCAGGTTGTCGTCTGTTCCTTTTCTCTTTGAAGAAGAAGGCACGAGTTGCGAGAACCTGCCGCAAACGCACGCGTTCGTGCGGAAGCTCCGCGCGCACATGGACAAGCATTACGACAACCGTATCCTCATCGCGGAAGCTAACCTCTGGCCCGAAGACGCGGCCAGCTATTTTGGCGACGGCGACGAGTGTCATATGGCTTTTCACTATCCACTGATGCCGAGAATTTTTCTCTCGCTGCGTACAGAGGATAACTATCCGATTACGGATATCATTAGTCAGACTCCCGAGATACCACAGGAGAGTCAGTGGGCATTGTTCCTCCGCAACCACGATGAGCTGGGTCTCGAGATGGTAACGGAGGAAGAGAAAGACTATCTGTTCAAAGCATACGCGAATGACCCGGGAACCAAATTCAACACGGGCATTAACCGGAGGCTGGCGCCCCTGTTAAATAATGATCGGCGAAAGATCGAGTTGCTGCATGCGCTGTTGTTCTCCCTGCCAGGATCACCGGTAATTTACTACGGCGATGAAATCGGCATGGGCGACAACGTCTACCTCGGTGGAAGGGCAGGAGTGAGGACGCCGATGCAGTGGGACATGAACATCAACGCAGGGTTTTCCAATGCGAATCCTCAGAAGTTGTACTTGCCCGTCATCACCGATCCCGTCTATCGCTACGAGTCGGTCAATGTGAGGATGCAGGAGGAGAACCCCTCGTCATTACTGCATTGGATCAAACATATCATCGCTGTTCGAAAACGCATTGTGGCATTTGGACGCGGCAGCATGAAATTTCTGCACAGCTCCAATTCGAAAATACTTTGCTTCGTCAGGACGTTTGAATCGCGAAATGTAATTGTTGCTGCAAACCTTTCGCAGTTTTCTCAGTCGGCCGTACTCGACTTATCCGATTTCAAAAATTGTGACGTCACCGAAGCCTTCAGTCAGAACCGATTCAAGAGTATTGGCGATGGCGACTACGACATCACACTGGGCCCGTACGGATATTTCTGGTTCGAAGTAGACACGTCCGACGTCGTGACACGTCAGGAAGGCGGCAACGAGTTGCCGGAGTTGCAAGCAGATCTTACGTGGGAGCGTCTGTTTGGAAACTACAACACCGTCCGCACCATCGAGCGGAAAATACTTCCCTTATTCATTCGGAAGTGTCGATGGTTTGGTGGTAAAGCCAGACCGATAGGAGGCATTCGCTTTCACAAGACATTTCCCCTCAGGGTGGAGGATGAGACGCACCACCTTGCAATCATCGAAATACAATATGTCCAGGGGCTTCCTGAATTCTATTTTATCCCGCTGAGCTTCGTACCCGCCGATCACCTAATGGACAAAGCTGAGTATACGGTTCAGGCCGTTATATGCCGTGCTGAGCTTCACTCTACCGTAGGCTTTGTCATGGACAGCAGTTACGTGCGGTCATTCCGCGACTACTTGTTCGCGTCGATACAGCGAGGAACGCAGATAAGGGAAGGGAACGCCGCATTGTTGTTTAGGTCCGGCCTCTTCACACGTCACTCCGACGTGCGTGATGTGGAATCACGATTGTTGAAATCGGATCAGAGCAACACGGCCATCATATACAACGACCAGTATTTCCTCAAATTCTACCGTAAGATCGAACCTGAACTTAATCCGGAGCCTGAGATCATTAGATTTCTTACGGAGAACACGACCTTCCGTAACAGTCCGCGTTTTGCGGGAAGCATTGAATTGCGCGATGACTCCGGTGGCACGTACGTGTTCGGTCTCATGCAGGAGAAGGTGGAGCATCAGGGTGACGCGTGGGTTATGACCGTCGATTCAGTGGGGAGATTTTACGAACGCGTTCTCACGAGTCCGGATAGGGATAACATTCCACCGCTGGTGGATCGTCCCGTCCTTCGCTTTGAAGAGTCGCCTCCATTGATTCAAACGCTTATCGGTCGCGGTTTCTACGAACGAATTGCGCGTCTCGGTCAACGCACTGCGGAACTGCACCTCGCGCTCGCGTCCAAACCCGATGGTGATCCGGCGTTTGCGCCTGAACCGTTTACCGCCAATTACCAACGCTCGTTGTATTCATCGCTTCGTAAACTGGTGCGCGAACGATTCGGTTTGCTCCGACAGGCACTTTCCGGATTGCGGCCGGAGACGCGGGCCGTTGCCAACAAAGTACTGGCTCTTGAGGATGACATTCTGGATTGCTTCAGCGAGATATACAAATCCCGGATCCGGGCGATGAAGACGCGAATCCACGGCGACTACCACCTCGGTCAGGTGTTGTTCACGGGAAAGGACTTTATCATTATCGACTTCGAAGGGGAGCCGGGATTCTCGTTCAGCGAAAGGAGGCTGAAGAAACATCCGCTTAAAGACGTGGCGGGGATGATGCGTTCCATTCACTACGCGGCGTTCGGAAAGATTCTCCTGAACGAGAACTATCGTGAACAGGATCGCGGAACGCTGGAAGCCTGGGCAGAGCAATGGCAGCACTATGTGGCGCGCTACTACATGGGCGCCTACCTTGAAAGGATGGGAGAAAAGGAGTTCACCAACGAGCACGAAGTGCTGATCCGCACTTTCCTGCTGGAGAAGGCGGTATATGAACTGGGGTACGAACTCAACGGCCGGCCCGATTGGGCTATTGTCCCTCTAAGAGGTATATTGTATCACATGACGCGGTATTTCAAGGAGAATAACAAACGCCCCCGTACCGAAAAAAGGGTATCAAAATAAATGGGAAAGAGGACGAAAAGTAAAACGACCGAGGAGACGACTGACTCGTTTAGTCTGCTGACCGACTTTGACATCTACCTGTTCAAAGCCGGTAAGCATTTTCGGCTATACGAAAAGTTGGGAGCGCACCTTATGGAATACAAAGGCGAGAAGGGTACGTACTTTGCCGTCTGGGCGCCTAACGCCAGCGAGGTATCCGTCATCGGAAATTTTAACTACTGGAAACCTGGCCAACATATACTGCATGCCCGATGGGACGAGAGTGGCATTTGGGAGGGATTTTTCCCCAACATCGGCAAGGGTGAAGCCTATAAGTATGCCATCCGTTCCAACACGGGTGAGTTGCTGGAAAAAGCCGACCCATTCGCCTTTTACTGTGAGCCACCGCCAATGACGGCCTCGATTGTCTGGGAGCACGACTATAAATGGCGTGATGACGCCTGGATGAAGCAACGAAGAGAACATCCACCATCAAAGGCAAAACCTTATGCTGTGTATGAAGTTCACATCGGGTCGTGGAAGAAAGTGTTAGCAGACAACAACCGGTCTCTGAACTACACCGAGCTCGCGAATGAATTGGTGGCGTATGTGCGCGATATGGGTTACACCCACGTCGAATTCCTGCCTGTGATGGAACACCCGTTCTTTGGATCGTGGGGATACCAGATTACCGGTTACTACGCGCCAACGAGTCGGTTTGGAACTCCGGAAGATTTCATGTACCTGATCGATCGGTTTCACCAGGAAGGAATTGGTGTCATCCTCGACTGGGTGCCGTCGCATTTTCCCGGTGATGCTCACGGACTGTTCAATTTCGATGGTACCCATCTTTATGAACACGCCGATCCCAGGAAGGGATTTCACCCCGACTGGAAGAGCTATATCTTCAACTACGGTCGCAACGAGGTACGATGCTTTTTGATTAGCAACGCGTTGTACTGGCTGGAACGATTCCATGCTGATGGTTTGCGCGTTGACGCTGTGGCTTCCATGTTGTATCTCGACTATTCGCGCCAGCCGGGTGAATGGGTTCCGAATCAATATGGCGGAAACGAAAACCTCGAGGCCATCAGTTTCCTGAAAGAATTCAATGAAGTAGTATACGGAGAAGTTCCTGATTGCGTCACCATCGCGGAGGAGTCAACTTCATGGCCTGGTGTTTCGCGTCCAACGTACCTGGGCGGTTTGGGATTTGGTCAGAAGTGGATGATGGGATGGATGCACGATACGCTGAACTTCTTCAGGAAGGATCCCATCCATCGGAAGTATCATCAGAACGAGATTACGTTCAGCCTGATGTACGCGTTCACGGAAAATTTCATGCTGCCGCTGTCGCACGACGAAGTGGTGCACGGTAAGGGATCGCTTATCGGTCGCATGCCGGGCGATGAATGGCAACGGTTTGCCAATCTCAGGTTGTTATATGCATACATGTACACTCACCCCGGCACCAAATTGCTGTTCATGGGTGGAGAGTTTGGACAAACATCGGAGTGGAATCACAACCACAGTCTCGACTGGCACCTGCTCCAGTACGACTTCCACCAGGGTGTACAAAAACTTGTCAAAGATCTGAACCGGTTTTATCGTACGGAGAAGGCATTGTATCAGTACGCGTTTGATCATCGCGGATTTCAGTGGGTCGACTACAGCGATCGCGAGAACAGCGTTATTATCTATCAGCGTCAGGGTGAAGATCCGATGGACTTGCTTGTCGTGATCTGCAACTTTACTCCGGCAGTGCGGAATCACTACCGGGTGGGCGTGCCGTATCGTGGATACTGGAAGGAAGTTTTGAATTCGGATGACCGTGCTTACGGTGGCAGTGGTATACTTAACACGGGACTGTTTACGACATCTCCCGTGAAATATCATGGCAGGGATTACTCGGTTACGCTAACATTACCTCCGCTCGCCGTTTCTGTGCTGAAATGCGAAAGGGTAGTCACCGAATTTGAATTCGATGGGTCGTGAGACTTGGGCTGGCAGTTGGGGAACCATTGGGTCAGTAATTTTTATTGTACGGTTAATATTACATCTGCCCGCCTGCGACATTAATGATCGCGGGAAAGTCCGCCGGTTTTCTAATCTTGCGGGCGAGAGGTGGAATTAAAGGTTGAGAAGCGTGGAGCGATATATTTGTATACATGGTCATTTTTACCAGCCGCCGCGTGAAAATGCGTGGCTGGAGGTCATAGAAGTGCAGGATTCTGCCCACCCGTATCACGACTGGAACGAGCGGATTGCTGCCGAATGCTATGCGCCCAATACGGCGTCGCGCATCCTCGACTCGAAGGGGATCATTCGAAATATCATCAACAACTATTCACGCATCAGTTTCAATTTCGGTCCTACGCTGCTGTCCTGGATGCAGCAGAACGATCCCGAAACCTACGAGGCTATTCTGCGAGCTGATGCCGAAAGTGCATCGCGTTTTTCGGGTCATGGTTCGGCGCTGGCGCAGGTGTACAACCATGCCATCATGCCCCTTTGCAATTCGCGCGACAAGGAGACGCAGATTTACTGGGGCATCAAGGACTTTGTCTTTCGCTTTAAGCGACATCCGGAGGGAATGTGGCTGGCCGAGACCGCCGTCGATCTCGAAACCCTTGAACTCCTGGCGAAATACAATATCAAGTTTACGATCCTGGCGCCGCGTCAGGCGAGGGCCGTTCGAAAAATAGGCACAAAGTCATGGCAGGAGGTAGATGAATCCTTACTCGACACACGCCGTCCGTATACGTGTCCACTGCCATCCGGCAGGTCGATAACGATCTTCTTCTACCATGGTCAACTGTCGCAGTCTGTTGCCTTCAATGGCCTCCTCAACGACGGTGATCGCTTTGCGAAGGCGCTCATGGACGGATTCGATGCGCGAACCGATCGCCAGCTCGTCAACATCGCTACAGATGGCGAAACATATGGACACCATCACAAGCATGGAGACATGGCGTTGGCGTATTGCCTCGACCAAATCGACAACAGCAACAGCGCACGACTGACGAACTACGGTGAATACCTCTCAATGACTCCAGTGGTTGATGAGGTGATGATTCACGAAAACAGCTCATGGAGCTGCGTGCATGGGGTGGAGCGTTGGCGCGACAACTGCGGTTGCAATACGGGTGGACATCCGGAATGGAATCAGCTCTGGAGAAAGCCATTGCGTGAGGCGCTCGACTGGCTACGCGATCAATTGATACGTATTTTCAGCTTCGAGGGATCATTGATTCTAAAAGATCCATGGCAGGCGCGAAATGAATACATCAACGTGATCCTTGACAGGAGGGATGAGGTAGTCGACCGCTTCCTGAAGGAGCACAGTTCTGTCGAGACGCAGGCAAATCACATCCTGCGGCTACTGGAAATGCAACGGCACTCAATGCTCATGTTCACGAGCTGCGGATGGTTCTTCGATGAGGTGTCGGGAATAGAAACGACGCAAATCCTCCAGTACGCTTGCCGGGCGATTCAGCTAGCCAACCAGGTTTCTGATGTAAAGTTGGAGGCCGAGTTCATCAAGAAACTGGAGGACGTCCCCAGCAACATTCCCATGATCGGGAATGCGGCGCAGGCTTACGTGCGTTTCGTGTTGCCCGCCAAGACGAATCTGCAGCGCGTGGGTATGCACTATGCGGTTTCGTCGCTGTTCGAAGAAGATCCCGAAAACTTCCCGGTTTTCAATCATACGACGACGAACGAATTCTTTATTCGGAAAGAAGCAGGAGAGCAACGGCTCGTGCTGGGCATCACGCTCGTGAAATCGAACGTTACGCGAACTGAGAAGCGCTTCGCGTTTTGCGTGGTGTATATGGGCAAGCACAACATTATTGGGAACATCTCGCAGGAGATGCAGGTCGACAAGTTCCACAGCATGCAGGTACGCATCGTGCGAGCGTTCCAGGAAGGCAGGCTGGGTGATGTGATCGGACTCATGCAGACGTATTTCGGTCCGGATAAGTACACCCTGTGGCATTTGTTCAAGGATGAAAAACGCAAGGTTCTTGATATGATCACGCGTAAGAGCCTTGAAGAGCTCGAGTACTCGCTGCGAAGAATTTACAATCACGACTATCCGCTTGTTACTGCGCTCGACAACAACGACGTTCCCATACCCAACGCGTACCGGCAGACATTTCAATATGTTCTCAATGCCGACCTCCTCAACTGGTTCCGTTCGGATAAGATCAACATCAAAGAGCTGGAGCGAATTATTGGAGAGCTGGATAAATGGAAACTGACGATCGAGGATCCCGATAAAGTAGCGCGCCTGGCAGGAGATCGCATCTACAATGAACTCCGCATAATTGCTACGGAAGAGATCGAGAACCAACGAAGGATAGAGCGGCTTAATCGGGTGTTCCCGTTGTTGCTGAAATTCGACCTAAAGCCGAATCTTTACAAGAGTCAGAACCTGTACTTCCTGATATCGCGCAAGGACCTGTTACGCGATGGTCATTCCGAGGCTTGGTTGAAGCAATTCCACCTTCTGGGCGAAAATCTTCGCGTGAAAGTGGAGATTCCCGAGGCGCAACAGTCCGCCTAGGAGGGAATCATCCTCCGTGAAGGTTCATTCTCGAGGTAATTCCACACAAGGCTGCTCGCGCCAAGGATGGGTGCTGCCTGGTTTTGAAGCGCAGACGGTAACACCTTGATCTTGCCGCGGAACAGTGGCATTAGGTTCGCTTCCATGTGTCGTATCGTCGGCTTGAAGATCAGGTCACCTGCGAGTGAAAGTCCGCCAAACAGGAAGATTGCTTCAGGGTCCGTATGTACAACAGTATCGGCGAGTTTCATGCCGAGAATACGACCCGTGTACTCGAAAGCTGCCAGCGCCACATCGTCGCCACGAATGGCGCACTCCGTGATCATCTTCGTGTTGAGGTTGTCGAAGCTGATACCCCTCAGTTCACTCGGTTCGAGATGGTCGGCGAGGAGTTTGTATACGGTACGCTTAATGCCGGTAGCTGACACGTACGTTTCGAGGCAGCCGCGTTTTCCGCAGTTGCAGTAGCGACCAGCAGGATTTACGGAAGTGTGACCCAGCTCTCCGGCGATGCCGTGTTTGCCGTTAAGCAATTGCCCGTTTGCTACGAAGCCGCTACCGAGCCCTGTACCCAGGGTAATGACGATGAAGTCCTTCATCTTCTTGGCCGCACCATAAACCATTTCGCCCACTGCCGCAGCATTGGCGTCGTTGGTGATGATGGCGGGAATATCGAACTCTTCACGGAACATGTCCGCGATCGGAATGATGCCCTTCCATTTGAGGTTTGTGGCACGTTCGATAGTGCCCTTGTAGTAGTTGCCGTTGGCCGCACCGACTCCAATGCCGAGGAGTTTGTAGTCCGATCCAAGTTCATTCAGGGATTTGCGCAGGGCGCCGGCAAGTTCCTTAAAGTAATCCCGGAACTCCTCGTGTTTTGCTGTCGAGATGCTGCCCTGGGTGATTACATGACCTTCCTTGTCGACAATTCCGAACTTGGTGTTCGTGCCGCCAATGTCAATGCCGATTGTGACTTCTCTCATTTCTGTTACCTCGTTACGGTTACCGGATTGCTGCCGGCTATTTTAAGTCAGATTCCTCCTGAGAATGATTTCATTTATATGGAAAGGATCTTGGCGATACGGAGCGACTCAGCATCGATCTCGTTGCTTGGAACGTCGATAATGGACTTGAAATCGTTGTAAACGATTTTGTTTCCTTTAATACCTACCATCGCGTCGCGCTTCCCTTTCAGCAGGCCTTCAACGGCAGCTACACCCATCTTGCTCGCGAGTACCCTGTCGAAGTACGTAGGTGATCCACCGCGTTGCAGGTGGCCCAGGATCGTAACCTTGATGTCGAAGTACGACGACCGCTCCGCGACTTTGCGTGCAAGCTCGTAAGCACCGCCAATCTTGGAACCCTCCGCGATTACGACCAGGTTCGACTTCTTGTTTGTCTTTTCACCTGCCTCCAGGGCGGCAAACAGTTCGTCGAACGTTGTCGTCTCTTCCGGTAGGATGATTGCAACGGCTCCTCCGGCAAGACCGCTATTGACGGCAATGTATCCGGAATGGCGCCCCATTACCTCGATGAAGAACACGCGGTTGTGCGACAGCGCAGTGTCACGGATCTTATCGATGGCCTCCACTGCGGTGTTTGTTGCCGTGTCGTACCCAATGCTGAAGTCGGTGCCTGGAAGATCGTTGTCAATGGTGCCGGGAATGCATATCGAAGGAATGCCGTGTTCCTCGTAAAATTTATGCAGGCCAGTGAACGTACCGTTTCCACCAATGGCAACCAGCGCGTCGATGCCGAACTTCTGAAGACTTTCGAAAGCCTTCTTCCGTCCTTCTTCCGTGCGGAACTCCTGACAACGTGCAGTCTTCAGGATGGTACCACCACGCTGAATAATGTTGCTGACAGAACGGGCGCCCAGGCGTACAATGTCGCCGTCGATCATGCCTTCGTAGCCACGCATGATCCCGTACACTTCTTTCTTGTAGTAGATCGCTGATCGCACGACAGCACGGATCGCTGCATTCATACCGGGCGCGTCACCGCCGGACGTAAAGACACCGATCTTGCCAATCTCCTTTTCCATTTGGACCAATGAATTCCGGTAAAATTAAGAACTCGTTATGATTTTATGCAGAACTAATCAATCAACTGAATTTCAAACGTTTGAAATAGTTGATTAACCCATTTGTTGAAGCGTCATGTGATGTGATTTCTTCTGATGTATCGAGTTCAGGCAGGATTTTCTTCGCGAGAACCTTGCCGAGTTCAACGCCCCATTGATCAAAGCTGTAGATGTTCCAGACGATTCCCTGCACAAAGATCTTGTGCTCGTACATGGCGATGAGTGAACCGAGCGTGCGGGGAGTAAGCTGACGGAACAGGATGCTGTTGGAGGGCCTGTTCCCTTCGAAAGTCCGGAACGGTGCATGAAAGCGAATCGCTTCGGCATCCATCCCTGCCCGGGCGAGCTCTTGTTCCACTTCTTCAGTAGGCTTTCCCTTCATCAGCGCCTCCGTCTGTGCAAAGAAGTTGGATAACAATTTAGCGTGATGATCGCCAACAGGATTGTGGCTTATCGCTGGCGCGATGAAGTCGCACGGGATCAGCTTGGTACCTTGGTGTATGAGCTGATAGAATGCGTGCTGCCCGTTCGTGCCAGGCTCACCCCAGATTACCGGACCGGTTTGATAGGTGACGGGATTACCCGTTCTGTCGACAGACTTACCATTGCTCTCCATGTTGCCTTGCTGGAAGTAGGCGGCGAACCGGTGGAGGTATTGATCATAAGGGAGAATGGCCTCTGTAGCCGCACCAAAAAAGTTATTGTATAAGATGCCGATCATCGCAAGGATGACGGGTATGTTCTTATCAAAGGGAGTTTCCCTGAAATGCTTGTCCATGGCATGCGCACCTTCCAGCAACGCCTGAAAATTATCGAACCCCAGGGTGCATGCGATCGACAGACCGATCGATGACCAAAGGGAATACCTGCCACCGACCCAGTCCCAGAACTCAAACATGTTTTCGGTTGCGATACCAAACTCCTTCACCGCTTTCGCGTTCGTGGAGACGGCAACAAAGTGCCGGGAAACATCAGCCTGACTTCCTGCTTTCGTTAGGAACCATTCACGGGCTGTCATGGCGTTGGTCATTGTTTCCTGTGTGGTGAAGGTTTTTGATGCGATGATGAACAGTGTCCTTTCCGGATCGAGTTTTTTCAACGTCTCCTGGATGTGCGTTCCGTCAACGTTTGAAACGAAGTGCGGCGTGATGTTTTTCCAGTAGGGGCGGAGCGCCTCGGTTACCATGTACGGTCCTAAGTCGGAACCGCCGATGCCGATGTTGACGATATCGGTTATGGTTTTCCCGGTGCATCCTTTCCAGGTTCCTGAGATTATCTCTTCAGAAAACCGCTTCATGTGATCGAGCACGCTGTTTACGGCCGGCATTACGTCCTCCCCGTTGACGACAATAGGCTGGTTGGTTCGATTCCTCAGGGCAACATGCAGAACAGGTCGTCCCTCTGTCCGGTTGATGGGCTGGCCAGAGAACATAGCGTGGATAGCTTCCTCCAGTCCGGCCTCTTCGGCCAGCTTAAGGAGCAAAGCCATGGTTTCCGGCGTAATGATGTTTTTGGAGTAATCAACCAGAATGTCCTCAAACTGCGCATGGAACCTGTCAAAGCGTCCGGGATCTTCGGCGAAAAGGTCACGCATGTGAATGGCCTGCAGATGAAGAAAGTGAGCTTCGAGCTGACGCCAGGCTGGTAGTTCTGTGGGGTTGTGGGTAGGTAACATAGGCGTTGATTAGGAACGGCGAAGATATAGCGCCCGGCTCAAATTGTGAAAAGGAAACCCTCCGACCGTAAGTGTTGAGGAATCCCTACACATACTGGGAACCTTAACCTACAATTTGGCAGAAAATCAGTTGGCAAAGCCTGCAATTACCTTATGGAACAAAACTTGATATTCTATAAATGTGTTGATAAAGAGTAGTCAACAGAAATGATTGTCCTGAAAGGTTCAGGACTTCAAACCCAATAACCCTAAAAAATTATGAATACTACAGTTAAAATCATCGGTGGTTTCCTGGCGGGAGCTGCCCTGGGAGTAGCAACAGGTCTGCTGATGGCACCTGACAGCGGTAAGAGGACCCGCAGAAAGATTATGGACAAGTCGAAAGAAGTGGGCGACCAGGTGGCAAAGTCGGTAGCCAAAACGCTGGAAAGCGTTAAGTCGACCTACAACCAAAAGGTTGATGAACTCGCTAACATCGGAAAGACTTCTATCGATACGGTGCGGGAAAAAGTTAAGCCCTGACGGAAAAGACCGGTGAAGTAAACGCGGGCATCCAGTACGGGTGATTCCGGGCATGGTTATGTACGGAATTAGTGTTTACTTCGTTATTGAATTGTTCTATGGAGATGGTCAGGCGGCTCACCCGGTGGTTCCGGAAATTATCGTTTCGAAATAAGGTTCTGGTTGTCATCACCGGCTTGGGCGCCGTCATCGTCGCCGGCTTTTCGCTACTGATCTTTATGGTGGCGCAGGGATTCTTTGGTCCCCTCCCCGCAAATGATGAACTGCGCAGCATCAGCCATCCTCTCGCCGCCGAGGTGTACAGCGCGGATTCGGTTCTACTGGGAAAGTATTACATTCAGGATCGCAGTGCCGTACCCTATGAGCGCATCGCCCCTGAAGTCATACAAACGCTCATTGCCACCGAAGACATTCGTTTTTACAAACACAAAGGAATTGACTACCGAAGCCTGGCGCGGGTATTGGTGAAGTCCATACTCCTTCAGAAGGAATCCTCTGGAGGGGGAAGTACGATCACACAGCAACTTGCGAAAAACCTGTACCCGCGTCAGCGCTACCGTTTCTTTTCCATCGCCATTAACAAAATCCGCGAGGCGCTCATCGCACGGCGGCTGGAGCAGCTATATACTAAAGAAGAGATTCTCGCGCTGTATCTCAATACCATTCCCTTCGGCGACAATACCTTTGGCATTCAGGCAGCGGCGGAGCGTTTCTTCTCAACATCCGCAAGCAAGTTGACCTACGATCAGGCTGCTGTGCTCATCGGGATGCTGAAGGCGACACATACGTACAATCCAAGATTGTTCCCTGAACGCTCCAAAGTCAGGAGGAATGTTGTCCTTTCGCAGTTGGGGAAGTACGGATTCCTTCCTGAGTCGAAAGTTGATTCCCTTCAGGAGCTTCCGGTCGAGTTGAAATACAAACGCGTGACGCATCACAGCGGACTTGCCCCGTACTTCAGAGCTCACATAAAAGATGAACTCATAGCGTGGTGTCGGAAACACCTGAAGCCGTCGGGAGATCCATACAACCTCTACACTGATGGTCTGAAAATTTACACGACCATCGATTCAAAGTTGCAGGAGTATGCTGAAGCAGCCGTTCGCATTCGCATGAAAGCGCTTCAGGAAGAGTTCGACAACCATTGGAAGAGAGAGGAACCTTGGGCGCATCGTCCGAGAATTCTTCAGGATGCCATCAAGCGCTCTTACCACTATCGCAAGTTGAAGGAGCAGGGGCTGCCGGAGGCAGAGATCATGAAGATCATGAATGAACCTGTTCCGACGACAGTGTTCACGTGGGATGGTGAGCGAGAGATGAATATGAGCCCGATCGACTCAGTGAAACACTATCTCAAATTTCTCAACGCAGGACTCCTGGCCATGAATCCGCGCGATGGACGCATCCTTGCGTGGGTGGGCGGCATTGATCACAATTATTTTCAGTATGATCACGTGCGCCGGACGACACGTCGACAGGTAGGGTCTACGTTTAAACCTTTCGTTTATGCAACCGCGCTGGAGAGCGGCGTGCATCCTTGTGATTATGTTCCTGCCGAAAAGACGGTATATACCAATCTCGACAACTGGTCGCCTGCCAACAACGAAGACAACTATGGCATGAAGTATTCGATGGAAGGCGCGCTTGCGTATTCCGTTAATACGGTTTCGGTCCGACTCCTTGAACAGGGCGGCATTTCCAACACCGTAGCCCTGGCGCGAAGGGCAGGGATTACGGCTGATATTCCGGAGGTGCCTTCTATTGCTTTGGGTACGGCTTCTATTTCGATGATCGAAATGGTAGCAGCGTATGGAAGTTTTGTCAACGAAGGGATGCAGGTTGAGCCGTACTACATCACGGCAATCACAGATCGCCGTGACAGCGTACTCGAACGTTTCAAACCACCGAAGCCTAATGAGCGTGTTATGTCTGCTGAAACTGCGGGCTTAATCCTTGAGATGCTCAAGCGTGTTGTGAATGAGGGCACCGGTGTGCGACTGCGCACGCAGTATGGATTTAGTAACGACATCGCTGGTAAGACCGGAACGACGCAATCGAATGCCGACGGATGGTTCATGGCACTCACGCCGCATTTGGTAGTCGGCACGTGGGTGGGCGCATCGGATCCCGGTATCAGGTTTCGCACAACATCGTTGGGTCAGGGTGCGCATACAGCGTTGCCCATCTTTGCTGAGTTTTATAAGCGCGTAGTACGCGACCCTAAGCAGGGAAGGTATACAAGACCACGCTTCCGTCCGCTTTCAGAAGAAACAGCCAGGTTGCTGGATTGTGATCTCTTCAAGGAAGACGCAACATTCCTGGAGAAGTTGTTTGGCAAGAAAGACGAAGACGAAACCGAAGTACGCGCTTACGGTGAGAAAAAGACCGTGTCAACAGCAACCCGTCGCCCGCAAAAGAAGGAAAAAAAGAAAGAGGGATTTTTTCAGCGTCTATTTGGGAAGAAGAAGTAGAACGTCGACGCAACCCTGATTTATTCTCGTAGCGCGGGGGGGAGTTGAACCCCCGACCTTTGGGTTATGAATCCAACGCTCTAACCACCTGAGCTACCGCGCCTGATTAAAGGATGTTTTGGGAGCGCAAACTTAAGAGTTTGCTCGCATACTCGCAAAAGGCAGCTATTATTTTGCCTCAGACCGAAAAATGCCATATATTAAATTTCGAACAAGGAGGTGACCATGACAACGGCAGGAATCACGAAGAAGAAGGTCTTCACAGCAGACTACGAGATCCATGCGTCAGTCAAAATGCTCTACCCGTATATT
>DATCLO010000136.1:0-29448 GCA_036563875.1 Cyclobacteriaceae bacterium | reverse complement strand
ATGACATTTTCGAAGAAAAATTCATTCACTTTTAAACCAACATGTATACTATTGATGATCTGAATGTGAGACTCCTGTCAGAACTGAAGGAGATCGCAGAGGGGATGGGTATCAAAAACGCAAAGAAGCTTACCAAACAAGATCTCATCTACAAAATTCTCGATCAGCAGGCCGTAGCTGAAGAGCCTGCCCCCGCCCCGACACCCAAGCCCGCATCAGCTGAACCCGAACGCAAACTTCGTCCGCGCAAGCGTGAAAATGTTACCGCACCTGCCCGTGTAGAACGGGAGATGTCATCGGACGAATTGCTCGAATCACTTAACCAGGAATTGGACGCAGCACCTCCTTCTTTCAGCGACTCAGACGACGGGGAAGATACCATGACGCAACACCCTGCTCGCACCGAGGTGCGCGAGGATCGTCCGATGAAAGTAAACATTCGCGATTTCGACGGTGCTGTCACCAACGAAGGCGTACTCGAAATCATGCAGGACGGATACGGCTTCCTCCGCTCGTCCGACTATAACTACCTGGCCAGCCCCGACGATATTTATGTATCTCCGTCGCAGATAAAACTTTTCGGCCTAAAAACCGGTGATACCGTTCGTGGCCAGATTCGTCCTCCGAAAGAAGGCGAAAAGTATTTCGCGCTCCTTCGCGTTGAAACCGTAAACGGAAAGACCACAGAAGAAATCCGCGACCGCGTCGCGTTCGAATACCTGACGCCGTTGTTCCCCAACGAAATGATCAAGTTGAGCACAACGCCGGACAATATGTCCGCGCGTATCCTTGATCTCTTCGCTCCTATCGGAAAAGGACAACGCGGTATGATCGTCGCACAACCCAAGACGGGTAAGACGGTATTGCTGAAGCAGATCGCGAACTCCATCGCGGAGAATCACCCCGAGTGTTACCTGATCGTACTGCTCATCGACGAACGTCCTGAAGAAGTTACCGACATGGCGCGCAGTGTGAAGGCCGAGGTGATTGCATCGACGTTCGATGAACAAGCAGAACGCCACGTTAAGGTTTCCAGCATCGTGCTTGAAAAGGCAAAGCGTATGGTGGAATGCGGTCACGATGTGGTAATCCTTCTTGACTCCATCACCCGTCTTGCACGGGCCTACAATACAGTTGTTCCTTCATCCGGTAAGATCCTGTCCGGTGGTGTTGATGCCAACGCACTGCATAAACCAAAGCGTTTCTTCGGCGCCGCTCGAAACGTTGAAAACGGTGGATCGCTTACCATCATTGCAACGGCCCTCATCGACACTGGCTCCAAGATGGACGAAGTGATCTTTGAAGAGTTCAAGGGTACGGGTAATATGGAATTGCAACTTGACCGGAAGCTCGCCAACAAGCGCATCTACCCGGCTATCGACGTGCCTGCCTCCGGAACACGCCGCGAAGAACTCCTGATGAAGGAGGAAGAACTTCAGCGCGTGTGGATCCTGAGAAAGTTCATGAGCGACATGAACTCCAGCGAGGCCATGGAATTCCTGCTGTCGAAGATGAAGGGAACACGCAACAATCAGGAGTTCCTCATCTCCATGAACGGCTAGATTGAGTCTGCCAGCACGTAGTTGCGCAGCGTCTCATAGAAATCATCCATGATGCGATCGCGATCAAAGTGTTCCCACACTCTGACCTTTCGCGAATTGTTGGGCTGGTCTTTCCATTGACCATCAATCAAGACCGGACCTGGGATTTCCTTGGATTGCGCGAACGACGGATCCTTTACGATAGCCACCGCGGCCATGTCATACAACGCGCGTGAGGGGGGATCGCCGCTCATGTGGATATTTTCAAAAAGACTGACGGAGTAATCCCCAAAGCTGTGGAACACGCCGCCGTGCCTGCCTTCCACGCCCGCTTCAATGCGCGGCCCCAGACCCGGCATGCGTTCCCTCACCTCCTCTGGGGTGACGCGTACCGCATCGGTCCCTGTACCAACCCCAAACCTCACGGTAACAATATCAAGCGGAACGGGTGTTTTCACAACATAGCTTACGGCCGAGGTGTCATTCTCCTGATTGTACTCACCGGGTTCAGGATAGTTTGAGCCCAGCCACACCAGGTGAATGCGCTGGGCAATGGACGGGTCCTTTCTTAAAGCCAGGGCCACATTCGTCAATTTTCCCACCGCTATCACCACAAGGGGTTTGTCTGATACGGCGTGAGCCCGCTGGATGATAAAATCGACTGCCTCCTTGCCGTCGAACGACGCACTGTCCAGTGTTGCCTGAATCTCACGATAGGTACCATCAGCACCCTTCAACAGTTTTATCTTGTCCGCTAAGTTGCACAGCTGCATGACGCGGTACGCTTCGCGGTATTGCTCCTCCACCGGTCCACCGCCACGCGTCGCGTTTACCGTAACGCCCTCAACGGCAAACACGTCGCCGTTGAAGAGTAGATAGGCCAGCGCATGCTGATCGTCCAATTCGTTGTTGGCATCTGTATCGAAGACCACCCGGATTTTTTCGCGGACTTCGCTCGTGGGTTGCTCTCGCCGGCATGCAGTGACGATGCCGATAAGGAGCGCAAGAAAGACTAATCGACTCATCCTGTTAAGATAAGATAATTCGTGATGCGAAAGATGCCTTGTAACGAAAAGCGGTAGCACAATAAACGAAAGGTTGTCGTTGTTTTTGCTATAGGTATGTTCTACATTTCCTCGCTCCAGAAAGGACCGGGAAGTATTGAATAAACAGGTATGGCAGCACAAGCTAACACATACGATGCGATTGTCGTGGGATCGGGGCCCAGTGGTGGCTGGGCAGCAAAAGAATTATGTGATCACGGACTGAAGACCCTCGTCCTGGAGCGTGGCAGACCGGTCGAGCACATCAAGGATTACCCTACGGCCAATATGGCACCGTGGGAATTCAAACATCGGGGCAGCATGCCGGTGGATATCAGGAAAGAAAATCCAATCGTGAGCCGCTGCTACGCGTTTGATGAATCAACGGAACATTTTTTTGTCAAGGATAACGAGCATCCCTATATCCAGGAAAAGCCTTTCGACTGGATCCGCGGTTACCACGTTGGCGGGCGTTCGATCATGTGGGGTAGGGCCTGTCAGCGATGGAGCGATTTTGAATTCACAGCACCGGAACGTTTCGGATATGGCATCGATTGGCCCATACGATACAAAGACGTCGCTCCCTGGTATTCACACGTTGAAAAGTTTATCGGGGTCTGCGGTGGAAAAGATGGATTGAAGAATCTTCCGGATGGCGAATACCTGCCTCCGTTCGGGATGAACTGCGTGGAGAAAGAAGTACAAAAAAAGGTCTCCGAGAGTTACAAAGACCGCTTCATGGTTGAAGGCCGGTGGGCACACCTCACCCAGCCACAGCCCATCCACATCGAGCAAGGACGGCAACGCTGTGTAGCACGAAACCTGTGCACGCGGGGATGTCCGTTCGGCGCTTACTTCAGTTCTAATTCATCCACCCTTCCCTGGGCGCAAAAGACAGGAAACCTCACCATCCGCCCTCATTCTGTTGTACACTCCGTGATTTATGACGAAGAGAAAGGAAGAGCGACTGGCGTCCGCGTCATTGATGCAATCACAAAGGAGGCGACGGAATACTTTGCACGGATCATCTTTCTCAATGCCTCCTGCCTCAATACGAACCTTATCCTGTTGAACTCAAAATCGAATAGGTTTCCGGAAGGTCTCGGCAATGATAATGGTCTGCTGGGAAAGTACATCTTGTTTCACAACTACCGTGGTTTGGTGTCCGCAACATTCGAGGGATTTGAAGACAAGTACTATTACGGAAGGCGACCGGCCATACCCATCATCGCCAACTACAGGAACGTCGACAAGCAGGACACCGACTATCTCGGAGGATTCCTCACTTTCCTGGTGGGAAGCCGTGAACAGGGTGATATTAAGGGCCTGCACGAGTATGTCGGTCCCGCGTACAAAGAGGCGATGAGCGAGCCCGGACCCTGGCAGGTTTTTTCATTCATGCAGGGCGAAGTGATTCCGAGGGAAGAAAATCATGTGCGCCTCAGTCCGGACAAAACAGATGCATGGGGAATACCGCTGGTGATTACGTCCGTGGATTATAGTGACAACGAGGACAAGATGGTCAAGGACTACCTTGAACAAACTTCCGAAATGCTTGAAAAGGCTGGCTGCACCAATATCACCACAACTGACACGAAGCAGGCGCCAGGTCTCGACATTCACGAAATGGGTGGTGTCCGCATGGGACGCGATCCGAAGACTTCACTGCTCAACGAGTGGAACCAAATGCACAACTGCAAGAATGTGTTTGTCACCGACGGCGCATGCATGACATCCACAGGAAACCAAAGCCCGACAATCTTCTACATGACGCTTAGTGCACGGGCCGCGAATTACGCAGTGGAGGAGTTGAAGAGGATGAATTTGTGAACGAGCTACGATTCCAGAACTAATCTATGTGTCCTATGTGTAATACTATGTGTTCTATGTGGTTCAATAATTCTCTGAACCACATAGAACACATAGTATCCTGTACCAAGCCCCACCGGCCAATTACCAATTGCCGATCATTAGCGATTTTTGAATCTCAAAAAACTCTGCGGGTGAACTCAAACCGTCATCTCTCACCGAAGACTTCGATCAGTGGCTAAATCACAAATCTCAAATCGCTGATCACTAATCGCTAATCATTCACCTTCTCTTCTTCTTTACTTTCCCGCTTCCCTTCCTCTCATGAAACGCTCCCTTGAACGTTGGGTCTTCCTGCCGGCGTTGATCATCAATTTCACGGGCCATCGCCTGGCGTTCCGCGTACGGGGTTTCTGTTACTTCAACGCCAGGTGGCATTTCGCTGACGGGAATGGTTTCACGGATGAGCTTTTGGATTTTTTCGAGATGATATTCTTCTGCAGGCGAAACAAATGTGATGGCCTCGCCTTCGCTGAATGCTCGACCTGTTCTTCCGATGCGATGGACATAGTCCTCATAGAGAATCGGAACATCAAAGTTGATTACGTGGGAGACTTTTGCAATGTCAATGCCTCGCGCGGTCACATCGGTCGAAACAAGTACGCGCAATGCTCCATCCCGGAACTGATTCACGGCATTGATGCGCGCGTTTTGTGATTTGTTGGCATGAATGACCCTGGCGGGCCCAAGCTTCTTTCGTTCGATGAACTTGAACACATTGTCGGCATTCTCACGCGTGCGGGTGAAAATCATGACCCGGGTAAATGCACTATCGGAAAGGAGATGTTCAAGCAGGTTAATCTTCGTTTTCAGGTTAGGAACCTTGTAAACGGTTTGCTGAACCTGTCGCGCCGGTGTTGCCTGCGGTGTTACCTCAACTTTCAATGGGAATTCCAGGAACTCCGCACTGAGTTGTTCCACCTTCGGTGGAAAGGTAGCGGAGAACAACGCATTCTGTCGCTTGACAGGAATAACCTCCAATATCTTTCGGAGTTGTGGCATAAAGCCCATGTCCATCATGCGGTCGGCCTCGTCAATGACGAGAAAGGCAATCTTTTTCGTCTTGAGGGCACCGCGCAGGTAAAGCTCCATAAATCGCCCGGGCGTTGACACGACAACGTCGACACCCTCCTCGAGCGTGGCAATCTGGGTCTTTGGACCTACGCCACCGTACAAGGCGGCAATGCGCAGGTCGGTATGACGCGCAAGCGCCGTTGCATGATCGGCAAGCTGAACGACCAACTCCTTAGTCGGAGCCAGCACGAGTGCGCGCGGTTCCGTATCCTGAGCGTATCGCACCTTCATGAGGATTGGGATCAGAAAAGCTGCAGTCTTGCCCGTTCCGGTCTGGGCAATGCCGATGACTTCCTGACCACTCAACAACGGCGGGATGGCCCTCACCTGGATTTCCGTCGGTTCAGTGTAGCCCAGGTCTTCCACCGCGCGACGCAATTGAGGGTTTAGCTTAAAATCGTCAAATGACTTTGCGGCGGACACTTTAGGGATTTACTTTACTGCGATGAATACGACCTTATTGCTGAACGCAAATATAGTGAACGAGGGTAAGACCCTTGCGGGCGACGTGTTGATCAAAGCGTCGCGTATCGAGCGCGTGGGGGAAGACCTGTCATCGTTGAAAGCCGACACTGTCATCGATCTGAAGGGTCTTCACCTGTTGCCTGGCGTTATCGACGACCAAGTGCACTTTCGTGAACCCGGACTCACCCACAAGGCGACTATTTATACTGAATCGCGTGCCGCTGTGGCCGGAGGCGTGACGTCCTTCATGGAGATGCCCAATACGATTCCGCCAGTGTTCACGCAGGAGCTACTGGAGCAAAAGTATGAGATTGCCCATCGAACCTCATTGGCGAACTACTCATTTTACATGGGCGCATCCAACGACAATATCGAGGAGGCGCTGAAGACAGACATCACCCGCGTTTGCGGGCTGAAAATATTCATGGGTTCGTCCACGGGGAATCTCCTGGTTGATAACGTCCAAACACTGGAAGCCTTTTTCTCCCGGTTCCCTTCGCTAATCGCCACGCACTGCGAAGACGAGACGACCATACGGGAGAACACCGAGAGTTTCCGAAACAAATATGGCGAAGACCTACCGGTACGATATCACGCATTAATTCGTAGCGCGGAGGCGTGCTACAAATCGTCTTCACAGGCGGTCGCTCTCGCCAAAAAGTACGGAACACGACTTCACATTCTTCACATTAGTACAGCCCGCGAAACAGAACTATTCGCGAATGACGTACCCCCGGAAAAAAAGAAGATCACTGCGGAGGCTTGCATTCATCACTTGTGGTTTAGCGATGCTGATTACGATAGACTGGGCACGCTCATCAAATGGAACCCGGCTATCAAAACGGCTGCTGATCGCGACGGTGTATTCCGCGCTGTGCTAGACGACAGGATCGACGTCATCGCCACGGATCACGCGCCACACACACTGGAAGAAAAACAGAACACATATTTTAAGAGCCCATCGGGCGGACCATTAATTCAACACAGCCTTGTGGCGGCCCTGGAGTTCTATCACCAGGGAAAAATTGCGCTGGAGAAAGTCGTGCAAAAGATGAGTCACAATCCTGCCTTGATTTTCAATGTAAAGGATCGCGGCTTCATCAGGGAAGGTTACTACGCAGATCTCGTCGCAGTGGATTTAAATCGACCCTGGGTTGTGGGGAAGGAAAACATCCTCGCCAAATGCGGCTGGTCGCCGTTTGAGGGGACGAAGTTCAGATCGTCGGTAGAGCATGTGTTTGTTTCAGGGCATTATGCCTATTCAAACGGGAAGCTCAATGAGGGGAAGATGGGTGAGCGCCTTGAGTTTCAGAGATAAAAGCGGGACGGATTAAGTTTACCCCGGCGGCAAATCCAATAATCCTACAAATCCTGGTTCAGACATTTACTCAACTTCTTCCTTTATCTTTCTTATGCGATGCTTCACGAACGAAACGATAGGATCAAGTTCCCTTCTGTATATCTGCGCGTCCAATGTGAGGCAGGTGTCATCCTTAAAAATCATCTCAACCGAATTGCAAAGCCAGTAACCTCCCCGAATAAATTCCAACCCCGGTAATAATCCCTCGTCCTTTGCAAATTCCGACCCCCTGGCTAAATTTGCAGTCCCCGCGACGGCGCGGGCATACGGTGAATGTAGTTCAGTTGGTTAGAACGCCAGATTGTGATTCTGGAGGTCGCGGGTTCGAGTCCCGTCTTTCACCCGGAAGATCATAGATTAGTGATTTGTGACTTGTGATTTGATCCCCACAACCCTTTGTTTCGGGCGTCAAGTCACAATTCACTGATCAAAAATCACTAATCGCAAATCAATTCACCAGCACCTCATCTATAAACACCCACCCTTTTTCTCCTTTCGCCGGGTGCCACGCCGGCAGGCGCTCCACCGGGTAAGCTACAACTTTCAGCCGATTCACTGTTTTGGGCTCGTACTCGAATTCCAGGAGGCTGATTTCGGTGCGCGTTTCCTCCTTTGACGGTTGCCTGGGATTCCACGTCCCCAACAACGCCATTGATCTTTCATCCGTCCCTCCCCAGATTTCCACCCGAGCGGCGGGGAAAATGTACTCCGGCGTACTCTTGAGCAGGCTCAAAGTAACCGAACGGGTCCTAACGGGCTCAGCAAAATACAGGACGATTGCAGCCTCATTTGCCCTGTAGCCGATCCAGTTGCCACTCCGAAAGTCCAGATTATTAGTGTGTCCATCCGTGAGCAGTTGCGACGGAATTGTGCGGTACTCGGGAGCGGGAGGCGACGCCAGCGTTACCGAGTCAGGAACAAAGGCCGTTCGCAAAAACCTTTTCGCAACGACCTCACTGCCAATCCACCCCTCCTTGTACGCTCTGGCCTGCACCAGCGTAACTGGGGCATCGATCTTCACAGGGCCTTCATAAATATACCCGTGAACACTGTCAGGTGCGCTGCCATCCGTCGTGTACCTTATGATGGTGTTCTTGATCGGATGACTCAGCACAAGTTCCATCGACTCTCTGAAAACAGAAGGCACGTTCGCAAACCGCGGTGCGTTCAACCGCAGCATTGTTCCGTCATCCTTGAAGCCCGTATCAAACGTAATAAACGGCATACTCTTTCGCAGCGAAGCCACCTCCTCTTCCGTCACCTGGGTTTGCCAGAGAAAGACACTGCGCAACGATGGCAGCGCATTCAGTTGCTCCAGGGCTGAGGCATCCGTTTTCGTGCCGGACAACGAAAGCTCTGTTAGTGATCCCAACGACGCCAGATGGCGTAGTCCACTGCCCGTGATATCGGTAAAATTGAGATTCAACGTTTCGAGATTTTCAAAGCCTGCAATCACCTCGAGATCGGCATCTGCAACGGGCATCTTGCTCAAATTGAGCGAAACGATTTGGCGCCCGATTTTTCTTAGTTCGGCCAACGATTCACGCGAAAATGCCTGACGGTTGTAGAAGTTGACAGCCAGGGCGGGCGACTGATACGCAATGGGGTAAATCACACGGTAATCCGTCTGCAAGGATCGGATATCTTCGTCGCGCGCAGCGGTGAAGTGAAATACAGGCCGCGGTTTTCCTTCAGCCTGATCGAAGCGAGCTTCTGCAATCTGCCGCAAAGTATCTGACGGATCCAAATTGATAAGCCTTGTCGAGAACGGCGCACCTGCGGCAATCCAGGCTGTTAGCAGCCGGTACTCATCCGCCGTCAGCTGCGGCTTGCCTTTCGGAGGCATGTGTTTCTTGTGACCCTCGGGAAGATTCATCCTTCGGATCATCTCACTATCACGTACGTCGCCGGGTACGAATACCGGACCGTTCTTTCCTCCCTTCGTCAGGTGTATCGAATCGAGCATGACGAGTTCTCCCTTCGCCTTGCTTTCGTTGTGACACCCCATGCAACGTGCCTCAAGCACCGGACGTATCACGTGATCAAAAACTATTGCGTCCTCGCGGGCGACCAGGACCGGCTCTTCTGTCAAGCCCAAAGGCTCCCAAAGAAAATTCTCACCATGCGTCAATACGGACCCGAGGTGACCTGCCGCGATGACGGAAAGTACAACACCAGCATACGATGTTCTTAGGGCAACAGGCAACTGTTTCTTTGCCTCTCTGAGGAGTACAACAACGTAAGCCAATGCTGCGATCGCCACCCCTGCCCACTTGTGCACTTGCATGGAAGCGGTGGGCTCTTCTTCGAGCGACAGGAACAGCCCCATGATGACGGTTATTGATGCCGTCAATGCGCCTATCAGGAATAAAGCATCCAGCAGAATTTTTCTGTAACCATCCTCATTCTGCGGCAACAAAAAATCCAACGCGACCGCCAGCAAAAGAATTACGATCGGGAAGTGCAAAAACAGCGGGTGCATTCTCCCGACCACCTGCAGCCACGCAGGCAATTGCAGATACTGTTCAAAGACGAGAAAGAACATGATGAGCACGTTTAGTGCGAAAAGTACTTGCCGTGATATTCCCATGATCTTTCTCCTCATGCCAGTCCCTGCTTGCAGTTATTCATTAAACACGAGTAAATTTGTATGGATAGACTTTGCCCGATGCCCACTGTGCGACATAGAGATTCTCATCGCTATCAACGCAGACATCGTGTGGATGCACAAATATCTTTTCCGCCTGGGCCATAGGCTTTAACTTCCCATCCGGATCATACTCCGGTGCCGTCCCCCCTATATTAGACACAACGCGGTTATTCTTGTCGAGAATCGTGACAAAGCCAGTTCCTTCTGCTCCCAAGTCTGGCGATCTTAGCACGGCTGCGTAAAGATAATCGCCACGTATAACCGGCCTGCAGACACAAGCGCCGGGCAGGTGAATTACTTCAAGCAACTTGCCATCAAGACTAAAGCGCTTGAATGCATTGCGCGTGCGGTCAGTCACCAACAAGGTCTCCGTACTTGATCGCTTGTCAATACAAATACCGTGTGCGTTATCAAGGTGTTCATCGCCCTCGCCGCGTCCGCCAAACCACGACAAAAGTTTTCCATTGCTGTCGTAATGCAATATATACTGGGCACCATATCCATCGGCAATGTAGAAGTCGCCTTCATCGCGAACCGCTACTTCGGTCGGCACAAATTCTTCAGCCTTAGTATATACTCCGGATTCGCGCGGCCAGTCGATGGTGAGGAGTAGCTTTCCATCAAGGGTAGTCTTAAATACCTGGTGTCGGTTCGTGTCAGTGATGAACAACTCGTTGTCCCCAAGCGTGAGTCCGTGTGCTCCCGGGTAATCGTGACCCCAGCTTCCTTTCAGTTTTCCAGAGGTAGAGTAAATGAGGATATTATTCTTTGTCTCGTTTGTGAGCAGAAAAACTCGACCCTTGCTATCCTGTATCATCTCATGACAATCATTTACAGGATTCTTAGCGGGATCGAGCTGTCCCCAGGCAGCATCCATGCGGTACTGCATGCCGTTGTGACCGTATACTGGTCCAGAATTCTTTGCGAGTATGTCGCGAGTGATGAACAAGCTACCAATCGCGGCGGCAGCGCTTTGCTTAAGCAAGGTTCTTCTTTTCATATGGGTGGAGATGTCAGGCTATCAAATCGTTTACGACCCTGCCGCTGACGTCCGTGAGTCGGTAGCGTCGCCCGAGGTGTTTGAAGACTAAACGTTCGTGGTCGAGGCCCATCAGGTGTAAGATGGTTGCATGCAGGTCGTGAACATGCACGGGATCCTTGACAATGTTATATCCGAAATCATCCGTCTCGCCATACACGATTCCCGGCTTTACACCGCCGCCGGCCATCCAGATGCTGAAGCAGCGTGGATGGTGATCGCGACCGTAGTTGTCGGGCTGGAGTTTTCCCTGAGAGTAGTTGGTGCGGCCGAATTCACCGCCCCAGATCACTAGCGTCTCATCCAGGAGACCGCGTTGTTTAAGGTCCATGACCAGCGCTGCGGAAGCCTGGTCGACATCCCGTGCCTGTCCCGCCATTTCGTTGGGAAGATTGCCGTGCTGATCCCAGCCCTGGTGATACAGTTGCACGAACCGCACACCGCTTTCTGACAGCTTACGTGCAAGGAGACAGTTGGCGGCATAGGTACCGGGTACAAGGCAATCGGGGCCATACATTTTGATAATGGAATCCGGTTCGCGCGAAACATCCGTGATTTCAGGAACGGCGGTCTGCATACGATATGCCATCTCATATTGCTGAATGCGGGTCTGGATTTCCGGATCCCCCATTTCCTTGTAGCTCATGTCATTCAGTTCTGCAAGCTTGTCGAGCATGCGACGGCGGTCGGCCATGTTCATGCCTTCCTGGTTGTTGAGATACAACACCGGATCTTCGCCACTGCTGAACTGAACGCCCTGGTGAATTGAATCCAGGAATCCGTTGGTCCAGAGCTTTGCGTACACGCCCTGACCGTTACCTTTTCCCCGCGAGAGCAACACACAGAAGGCAGGAAGATTCTTGTTCTCACTGCCCAGCCCATAACTCAGCCACGCTCCCATACTCGGCCTGTTGCCTTGCTGCGCACCAGTCTGGAAGAATGTCAGCGCTGGGTCGTGGTTGATCGCCTCGGTGTACATTGACCGAATGATACAGAGCTCATTTACAATTTTCGCCGTGTGTGGAAAGAGCGTGCTGATCCAGGCACCGGCATCGCCGTATTGGTGGAAGTCATAGTAAGATCCAACCAACGGGAAAGACTCCTGGTTGGACGTCATCCCGGTGAGGCGTTGTCCCATGCGTACAGACGCCGGGAGCTCCTGACCCATCATCTTTCGCAGCAACGGCTTATAGTCGAACGACTCAAGTTGTGATGGTGCGCCGTTCTGGAATAAGTAAATGATGCGCTTTGCCTTAGGTGCAAAATGCGGTACGCCGATGGCGTTGAGGTCGATATCATCGTCGGACCTGGAGAAGAGTCCCGGCATGAGCAGAGAACCCAGTGCCACGCTACCAATGCCAAGGCTCAGGCGAGAAAGAAAACGACGCCTGTTGACATTCAAACCAAATTCAAGAAGTTCTTTCTCCATAGTCACGATCGTGTTGTGGCTTCTTCAAGATTGTATATCGAACAAATCACCTGCATGAGTGCCGCATGCGCCACTGGTTCGTGATTCGCTTTGGGATATTCTCCAACATCCAGCAATTTCCTGGCTTTGGATTCATTACCTGCCAGGGCCGTCTTTTCTTCATCGAAATACGCCATCAGCACATCCATCTCAGCATTAGTCGGCTTGCGGCAAACGATTAGGCGAAATGCCTTTTCAATTTTTTCGCGCTCGGATGTGCCTTCATCCAATAGTTTAGCAGCCAGGACTCGCGACGCCTCCAGCACGGTGGGATCGTTCATCAACACCAGCGCCTGTAGGGGAGTGTTCGTTCGAAGTCTGCGGACTTCGCACTGATCGCGGTTACTGCCATCGAAAATGACGTGCGAGGGAGGTGGCACTGTGAGTTTGATGAAAGTGTACAGTCCGCGCCGGTAGAGATCGGGACCATGATCCTGTCGGTACGTTGCCAGCAATCCGCGGCCCGAAGTTGACGCTTCCCAGATACCCGCGGGTTGGTAAGGCTTTACGCTAGGTCCTCCGATTTCGCGATTGAGGAGTCCGCTGCTTGCCAGCACGAGGTCACGCACAAACTCAGCAGATATCCGATAGCGCGGGGCGCGCGACAAGTATCGATTGTCAGGATCGCGTTCCAGTTTCTTTTTCGTAACAACAGCCGATTGCCGGTATGTTGAGGACAACACGATCTGGCGAATGAGCCGTTTAATGTCCCAACCATTTTCCATGAAATCGACCGCAAGCCAGTCGAGCAATTCAGGATGTGACGGCAGCTCGCCTTGCATGCCGAAATCACCGGAAGTAGCGACGATGCCAGTTCCAAAAAACTCCTGCCACATGCGGTTGACAAATACCCTTGCCGTTAGGGGATTCTTTTCGTCGACCAGCCATTGCGCAAGGCCCAGGCGACTTCGCGGAAGATCGTCACTGAAAGGATACACAGCTTCAGGTGTTGCCGGTGAAACGGGAACCGTTGGCGCATCATAGGCGCCGCGTGCAAGAATGTGCGTGGTACGCGGTGTGTCGAGTTCACCCATCACAGACACCATAAGGCTGCTTGTATCCTTCTTGTTAATGAAGGTGAGGATTTCGCGTACCTGCTTATCCGAAAGTTCGAGAACCGGAGGCTTTGCGGGTCGCGACTGCGTAATGTCGCCTTCATATCCCTTTTCATAGGTGTTATTGAAAAAGGCAAAGAGGCTGAAGTATTCCTTCTGAGAGATGGGATCGTACTTGTGATCGTGACATTTTGCGCATTCAACGGTGAGCGCGAGAATGCCTTTTCCGACGGTGTTGGTTTTGTCGGTCACATACTCGATGCGATACTCTTCATCGATGACGCCGCCTTCCTCTGTGAATTTGTGGTTCCGGTTGAAGCCGGTAGCCAGTACCTGTTCAAGAGTCGGATTGGGCAGCATGTCGCCGGCAATCTGCCAGGTGATGAATTTGTCGTAAGGCAGGTTCGTATTGAACGCGTGAATTACCCAATCGCGCCACGGCCATTGTGTTCTGAGGTTGTCGTCCTGGTATCCGTAGGAATCGGCATACCGCGCAACGTCGCACCAATAAACCGCCATCCGTTCTCCATAGGCAGGATTTGCAAGGAGTTCATCGACGATCCTTTCAAAAGCCTCTGGTGATGAGTCGGCCAGGAATCGGTCCATCATCTCCAGGGATGGTGGAAGGCCGGTGATGTCAAGCGAAGCACGTTTCAATAGCCGCTCCGGATCGGCCACGTCATTGGGGGTAAGGTTTCGGTCTTCAAGTGCGCGCAGGATGAACCTGTCGATTTCGTTCGTTGGCCAGTCTTCATCGTCGACCTCGGGCACTTCTGGTTTTGCCGGAGGCACAAACGCCCAATGAGGTTCGTATTTTGCGCCTTGCTTGATCCACTTTTCTATGATGCGGATGTCGCGTTCTGATAGCTTGAGATTGGATTCAGGTGGCGGCATCATTTCGGTGCTGTCGGATGAGGATATCCGAAGGAATACGTGCGACTCTTCAGGCTTGCCAGGGACAAGTGCGAAGGCTGTGGGGTTGTCTTTCAGATGTTTGAAGGCGCTGTCCGGGATATCTAAACGCAGGCCCGCTTCGCGTTTGTTGGCATCGGGACCGTGGCAGGTAAAGCATTTGTCGGACAGGATAGGACGGACATGAAAGTTATAACTGACTTTGTCTGGCAACCTTTCTTCTGACGCATTCTGGCAGCCGGGTAGCAGGAGAACAACCCCTGCCAGCATTGCCAAACAACACCCCCTGATCATAGAAATTATGCCCCTTTTTGTGTGAAACAGCGCTATTCCGTCGTTATTGCCGTGTGCGGACACACTGTAAAGTGAAAGTTAGAATTTTATTGGCTTAGTTTCAACCGATTCCGGTAAAAGGAGGGGTCCTGAAAGGGGGGTTTTAGGGCAGAACTTTTCGCTGAACTGTACGGTGGCTGATTTTGCGTTTCTTTATCTTTGGTAGTGGATTGACTCGTGTAGCGATGACTTGGAAGGCATACAGCAAACTACCCTTGTCCAGGAAGATCAGCGTCCTGTACGAACGCGGTACGTTCGTCATGGCCATTCGTTATTACGGTTACAAGGTCAATCTGTACCTCCTGGAAGATTTCTTCCTCGAAGTCTTCGTCAATCACAAGCACGCCTCCATTGAAAAGATCACTCTTCTTGATCTGTCGCATTCGAGGATGAAGTTTTACTCGGATCAGATTAAGTTGCCTTGTGATATAATGTGTTGATGTGTTGATGTGTTGATGTTGCGGTACTTGCCACTTGAGTGCCGGCATTGAAAATACGTGGTTACTTACCCTTCTCTGCTCGCTCCGCGTCTCAACTTCTCCAGCGCCTCCGCGACTCTGCGGTTTAAAAACGAAAAGCCCCGACGAAGTCGGGGCAGTATGAACAAATCGTTTCGAAAAGATCACGCAGTGGCAGCGGAAGATTCTTCGAACTTTTGAGACATCCGAAGAACAACGGACTTCTTAGCCTTGTATCCGCAGTAACCGCATTGGAAATGTTTGAGAAGCTCGCCATTGACCTCCTGGGTCGGAGCTTTCAGAATTTCCTCCTTCACGACCTTAAAGGTTTGATAGTTACATTCAGGACACTGCAGTGCGTGCAGGTGGCCTGCATACTTTTCGATCTTGACGTATCCGGTTTCTTCATCCTTCCATACGTCGTAGTCGATGGAGAACACATTTTCTTCAGCCTGCATACCTTCGTCCAGGTAAGCATCTTCTTCTTCTTCGCTGAGCAGCTTCATGGGCTTTCCGGTCTTAGGAGAAATCCTGGGCCGATAGCGCAGCACCTTCAGACGCTTTTCGATGAAGAACGGATAGTAGAACTTGAGAAGATTCTGGATGATCAGCGCTACAATCATTCCCATCGCGAATGTGGTGAAACCCCTTACGAAAATCCACAACGGGGTGAGCTCTGTGATCCTGGAATTGGCGTAGAAGCAGCAGCCAACGATTAGAATGACCGCCGCATACCACAGGGTGCGGATCTCAGTACGATTGATGAAATCGTACTTCGTCTTTGCGTCTGTAGTGAGCGCAAGTCTGATAACATGCAAGAGCACGATCAGGATTGCAACGGCCCACAGCGCGAAAGCAATTTTCTGAGCCGCCGCGTTCCATGATTCGTATTGTCCGGAAAGAGTTTCTTCCATAAAGCGTTAAAGGTTGGTTATAGTGATACAGCTACTAACAATGTTCTCCTAAAAATTCCCCTGCCATTCCGACCCGGATAACAAGGCACAGGGACTCACTGAAAAATGATACAATATAATACTCTTTTCAAGAAAAACCCAAATCTAGGCCTTCGCAAACAGCTTATTCATAACATCTTAACACAAAATCATACACGAGCGAGGACGTTGCCGGAACATCCTCAACTAATGCCATGTGGGCCTGCTGTTCCAACTCGTAATACTCTCCTCGCGATGCCGCTTCAGCCTGCCTTCGCACGTCTTCAGCCGGAATTACCGGGTCTTTACCGCCCGCAATGAAAAGTATAGGTCGCGGAAATGATCGAAGCACATCAGTACGGTCTGGTCTGTCCCGCATCGCCTTCAAATAACCCACAAGCGTTTCTGATTTTGCTTGAATATTCAATTCCCGCACAAATGGTACATCAGGGTGATTGCCGTCTGCGAATAGCGGCGCGATGAAATTGCTCGCATACGCCTTTGCTCCATTGGCTCCGATAAAGGCGATCGCCTTGTCGCGCCCTGCTTTCTTCTCCTCTGTATCAGGCCGCGCGGTGGAGTGAAAGAGTCCGAAACCGGCAAAGCGGTCAGGCTCACGTTTCACCATGGCAAGCGTAACATACCCTCCAAGGGAATGCCCTATCGCAACCATCTTGTCAATACCCAAAGCATCCGCTTTTCGAAGTATGATTCCGGCAATATCATCAATGCTGAAAGTACCCTTCGGAAGAGGGCTATCTCCAAACCCGGGAAGATCAGGTGTTATAACACGGAAAGAGGAGGCAAGCTTGCTGGTAAACCCGCGCCATATCGCTGACGACATCGGAAATCCGTGGATCAACACTACGGCTCTTCCACTGCCCGATTCGTGAAAAACAATATCGTTCGCCTCTTCCGACATTATTGGATGATTATCGATTTGCGATGTGCTCCCAAACTCAAGTAGTGGAGATCAAATCGTAAATCGCCAATCGCTAAATCGCCGATCGCTAATCTACCGCTTTCTCCAGCAGAGCTACCACCGTTTGTTCGATGTGTTCCTCATCGTAGCCACACGCATGATGCAATTCGGACTGTTCGCCATGTTCCACGACAACGTCAGGAATACCGAGACGGCGAACAGGTAAATGGTAATTGTTGTCGGCCATGAATTCAAGGACAGCGCTTCCGAAGCCTCCCTGGATGCAACCATCTTCTACGGTGATGATCGAGTTGTATGTCCGGCAAATCCTGTGTAAAAGTTCTTCGTCAAGCGGCTTTGCAAACCGCATATCATAGTGACCGATGTAGATGTCTTTTTCAGCCAGCTTTTCGCACACACGCGCAGCGTAGTTTCCAACGTGGCCAAAGGAAAGGATGGCAACATCCGAGCCTTCGCGAAGTGTTCTTCCGGTTCCTACAGGTATCTCCTCGAATGGCGTGCGCCATTCAGGCATAACGCCCTGACCACGCGGGTAGCGAATGCTGAACGCTTTTCCTTCACGCGGCAGTTGGGCTGTGTACATGAGATTACGCAACTCAGACTCGTTCATGGGCGCCGACACAATCATGTTGGGCAGACATCTGAAGTAGGCGATGTCGTACGCGCCGTGATGTGTTGCCCCGTCCGCACCTGCGAGACCCGCACGATCCAGGCAAAAGTTCACAGGAAGGTTCTGAATACAGACGTCGTGTATTACCTGATCGTACGCCCGCTGCATGAACGTACTGTATATGTTGCAATAGGGAATGAGACCTTGCACAGCAAGTCCGGCGGAGAACGTCACAGCATGCTGCTCAGCAATTCCCACATCGAACGCCCTATCGGGCATTTCCTTCATCATGATGTTAAGCGACGAACCCGAAGGCATAGCGGGCGTGATGCCGACAATTTTGTCGTTCATCCTGGCCAACTCCACCATCGTATGGCCAAAGACATCCTGGTATCGCGGTGGCTGAACCGTCTCGTATTCTTTCCTGGCAATCTCGCCGGTGATCTTATCAAACTTGCCCGGCGCATGCCAGGTTGTTGCGTTGCCGTTCTCTGCAGGACCGTAGCCCTTGCCCTTCACCGTAACGCAATGAAGAATCTTCGGCCCCTTGATGCTCTTGAGGTCGTTCAGAACGGTGATCAGGTGATTGACATCATGACCATCGACCGGTCCGAAATACCGGAGGTTCAGCGATTCAAAGAAGTTGCTCTGGCTGAGGAGCGTTGCCTTGATTCCGTTCTCTATCTTCGATACGATCTCCTGGGCGTTCTTACCGAACTTCGACAGCTTCCCAAGAAGATTCCAAACTTCGTCCTTGAGTTTATTGTACGCCCGCGACGTCGTGATGTCGACGAGATAATCCTTCAACGCGCCAACGTTGGGATCGATCGACATGCAGTTATCGTTGAGCACGACAAGCAGATTCGCATCCGATACACCCGCGTGGTTAAGTCCTTCAAATGCAATACCTCCCGTAAGCGCGCCGTCACCAATTACGGCGATATGGTGACGATCATTTTCATTCTTGTACTTGGAGGCGATGGCCATTCCCAGTGCGGCTGACACGGATGTCGACGAATGGCCCGTTCCAAACGCGTCATACTCACTCTCGCTGCGTCTCGGGAAACCGGAAATGCCACCAAGCATACGGTTGGTATGGAACACATCACGCCGCCCGGTAAGAATCTTGTGCCCGTAGGCCTGGTGCCCAACATCCCATACCAGCAGATCGCGGGGAGTATTGAAGACGTAATGAAGGGCTACGGTTAACTCGACTACGCCAAGGCTCGCGCTGAGGTGCCCTCCATATACCGACACGTTGTCGACAATGAAATTTCGTAGCTCGCTGCACAATTGGACCAGTTCGGCATGGTCCAGTTTCTTTAGGTCATCCGGGCTGTTTATTGAAGCCAGAAGTTTTCCGGGCTTTATCAGCATTCTTCCAGGTTAAAATTTGACCTTACTAACAATAAAAGTAACCTATTTGAACGGTTTCAGCGATCAAATTCCGCAAATTTAGTTATTTCTGGCCGTTCCGAGGTTTTTGGCCGATATTAAATAACTTTGCGGCTCCATGAACGAGGTCCAGGAAAATTTCGAGGTAAAATTGCCCCTTTTTGAGGGTCCGTTCGACCTGCTTCTTTTCTTCATAGAACGGGACGAATTGGATATTTATGACATTCCGATATCCAAGATCACGAACGATTTCCTGGACTACATGCATCACATGGACCGCCTCAACATCGAGTTGGCCAGTGAGTTCATCCTCGTGGCTGCCACGCTGATGCGCATCAAGTCGAAAATGCTCCTGCCACGGCCGCAGCTCGACGAAGCCGGAAACGAAATCGACCCCCGCGAAGAACTCGTTAAGCACCTCCTCGAATACAAAAAGTACAAGTCGGTAATCGAGGAATTCCAGAAGATGGAAGAGACCGAGCTGATGAAGGAAAAGCGCGGCAACATCGTGCGGGAATTGCGCTCGCTGGCTGAGAGCACCAACGTCGAAGCAGAATTGCAGGACGTGGACCTGTTCAAGCTGATGACGGTGTTCGAAAAGGTACTCAGGCGCTACGAGGCTGAGAAAAACAAGCCGGTCCACCAGGTCGTTCAGTATCCGTACACCGTCGAGGCTCAAAAGGAATTCATACTCAAGCAGGTCGAAGAAAATCCAAACACATCGTTCAACGACATCGCGGAGAAATTTCCCACGCGTATCGCGATGATCTTCACCTTCCTCGCCATCCTTGAACTGCTCGCTTTGCAGCGGCTCACGATCCGCATCGGCGAAGGCTACAACAACTTCTGGATTTCAAAGGGGGATACAGAAAGCGGCGCCGTCACGGAAGAGCCTGTTTCGCCACCTACTGAAGTCGACTAAGCGTAAAAATCGTCTCGGGCCGTTACGGCTACCTCGTAAAAGAAAGTCCCGACTTTCGCGGCAACCGCTTCAAAGAAGCGTGCACCCTTCTCTGCTGTTGCTTTCTCGGGATTCCCTACACCTGTGTCCCTTGTTACGGCAGTCCAACGGCGTTCTGCCCAACCCCAGCCTTCGCGCATAGCGGAAAAGGTAAACTTCTTTGCCTTGCCGTCACCTGCCTCGGAAAGCGGAAGCACGAGATTCGGCGTGAGGTGAAGCATGACGCTGGTTTCCATCTCACCTGCGTGGTCGTCTCGGTTCTCAAAGAACTTTGTCTGATCGACAGAGTGAAACCAGTTACAGCTGCACAGGAACATATTCGGATACTTAAGGCCAAGTTCACGGATCATGGTCTTAAAGTCGTTGCCGCCATGGCTGTTTAGTATGATAAGCTTGTGAATGCCCTGGCGATCCAACACTTGAACCACGTCGTCCAATATCTTTAGCTGTGTGGAAGGATTCATGTTGATGTCAAGCAAGATGTCCGGCTGACCGGTATTGACACCAAACGGAATCGTCGGCAGCACAATAATCTTCGCCCCCTTCTCCCAGGCGATGCGCGCCCCTTCAGCAGCTACTTTTTCTGCCTGGAAAATATCCGTGCCGTAAGGAAGATGGTAGTTGTGTGCTTCACACGCACCCCACGGAAGAACAGCAACGTCAAACTTTTGATCGCGAATCGTCTTCCAGTTACACTCTGCAAGTATGTATGGCCTCATAGCGGTAAAGTTAAGAGGTTCGAGGACATGAGGAATAGCAGGGGCATTAAGTTGTAAGAGGTAATCGGTATTCAGTAATCGGTGGGATTTGGCAGAGACGCGCGACTAGCGCGTCTCACATCCTATGTGTTCTATGTGTTTCTAGATCACGTAGGGCACATAGAGGATTTACGCGCTACGACGGTAGTGCAATCAGATACGTCTTTCCTTTCTTCACCGTGAGCTTCTCTTCGCGAAGCCAGGGATTATGGCGTTTGAGAAGCTTGTAGTTGGTGCCGTGGTCTTTGGCAAAGTCGACGAGGTCTCGGATGGTTTCATTGACTTCCACGTAGCGTAGCGGCTCTTCCTTGTAGAGGTGTTTCTGGCGGATGTAGAAGCCGTACTTTTCGGGGTTCTGGATGATCTCCTTTATGGCCAGAATGCGGAATACATAACGCGACGTCTCTTCATTGAGGTAGAGGTCGTAGTAGGAGTCGACTTTTTGTTCATCCAGTGCACGCTGAATGCCGGCCATGCCGCGGTTGTAGGAAGCAGCGACGATGGTCCAGTTCTTGAACTTGTCGTAAGCTCTGCGGAGGTATTTGCAGGCGGCTTCCGTCGACTTAAGCGGGTCATACCGTTCATCCACCTCGCGGGAAATTTCAAGTCCGAGTTCTCGTCCGGAATCTTCCAGTATCTGCCAGTATCCAACCGCGTGTTTCGGCGACACCGCGTTCAGCAGGTTGCTCTCGATGAGCGGGAGGTACTTGAAATCCTCAGGGATGCCGTTCTCTTTGAGAATCTTTTCAATCTGCGGCAACCACCGGTGCGCACGCTTAATCAGGAAGATCGTGTTGCTGTGGAAGTACACATTGATTTGCAATTCCTTGTCGAGGCGTTCGCGCACGTCCGGAATGTCCAGCGGCACAGGCTCGTTCGCGAAAGTGATACCTTCTGGCACATCGAATGACACAGCTGGCAGCGGATGGCTGGCGTCCTCGAGGTCGACCATCATCGTACTCTGATCGGAGATCGTCCCTGATGCGCGCACCGTTGAACGGGACGCATCATAGGAGATGTATCCGATGAGGATGACCAGCGTTGCAGCTGCAATAAAATCCGATGTGTTCAGTTTCATCATTACCTGTCTAATCAAACAACCTTAGAACTCAAAAGTTCGGTGCAAGCATATACCGCGAATAGAAATCGTCGATAACCTTGACCGCCTCTTCGGGAGTATCCACAAGGTTGTAAAGATCGAGATCCTGGGGCGAGATCATACCTTCCGCGAGAAGGGTGTCCGTGAACCAGTTCAGCAATCCCGACCAGAATTTTTTCCCGACCATGACGACGGGAAACCTGGCGGTCTTGTGCGTCTGGATCAGCGTAAGGGCTTCCATGAGTTCATCCATGGTGCCAAAACCACCCGGCATCACGATGAAGCCTTGTGAATATTTCACAAACATAACCTTACGCACAAAAAAATAGTCAAACGAAATCAGTTTGTCTTTATCGATGAAGATGTTGCCTTGTTGTTCGAAGGGGAGGAATATGTTGAGACCCACCGACTTTCCTTTCGCCCGGTGTGCACCGCGATTGCCGGCTTCCATGATTCCGCCTCCTCCACCGGTGATGACTCCATAGCCATGCTGAACGAGACGAAACGCGATCTCTTCAGCCATTTGGTAGTACGGATGAAGTTGGGGAGTGCGTGCAGATCCGAATATGGTAACGCAAGGTCCGATCTTTGCAAGCTTCTGAAACCCTTCCACAAACTCTGACATCACCTTGAAGATCACCCACGAATCGGAGCTCTTTATCTCAGCCCAATCTTTTTCCTTGAATGCTTTACGGATACGTTCTTCTTCCTCGTTCTGTAACCTTAATTGTTCCGCGCCCATGATAGAATGATTAGTTAAAAAACATGATTTGGTGCTTAGCTCAAAAAATGGATATGCAAAGTACCCAATTGGCGTCTCAGCCGGATTTCGAAAACCGCCCCCTTTCTTACATGTGTGGGTTTAGAAAATATCGTCCATTGCTTTTGACAGCCTGTCAAATTCAAACGCAAATCCGGTGCCCATTATTTTTTGCGGTGACACATTAGCCCCTTCCAGCGCCAGGGATGCCATTTCGCCCAAAGCCAGCCGCAAGACAAACGCAGGCACGGGAGGCAAAAACAGGGTTTTTTTCATGGCGCGGGCGACGGCACGCGTAAACTCGCGGTTTGTGACAGGGTCAGGCGCCACGGCGTTGTAGGCTCCGCTCAGCGCATGGTTTTCAATGGCAAAGGCATACATCGCGCATATGTCGCGGATATGAATCCAGTTCATGATCTGCTCACCGCTTCCCAGGGGCGCACCCAAACCCCATTTCACGGGTCCGGAAAATCGCTTCAACAGGCCTCCCTCCGCACTTAGCACCGGGGCTGTCCTGATCTTCACAACACGGATACCCAGCGATTGGAACGCGTCAGCAGCAGCTTCCCATTGCACACAAACATCCGCCAGGAAGTCGTTACCGGGGGGATCGTCTTCTGTGAAGGCCTCAGGCCTGCTGCGTGTCCCATAAATGCTTATCCCTGCAGCACTGATGAAGGTATGTGGCCTGGCGCCCGAGTCCTCCACAGCACGACGCAGCAGTGCAGTGGATTGTGTGCGACTCTCGAGAATTTCTCTTTTGTAGGATTTCGTCCAACGACGTGCACCGATGTTGGCGCCCGCGAGGTTGATAATGACGTCCTTGTTCTTTACCGCTTTCGGATCAACCCGACCTTCCTTGGTATCCCACAGATAGGTCGCATAGCGACTGTTGCCGCGCTTACGAACCAGGTGTGCTACCTCATGCCCACGCTCCCGCAGCACTTCCGACAGGTGCGAACCAATAAGCCCATTGGCGCCGGCAATGAGGATGGATTGTGGCTTCATGAAGCATACGTCCCTGCATCAAAGCTATGGGAAATTGAGCACACTATGTATCCTATGTAACTAGAACGAATACCCCACCTTCACACTGAAACTGGTTCCCGGACTTACACTGCTGAACAACTTGTCTGTTGCCCGAAATGAACGGAATACATATTCACGCCTTGCGGCAAGAAGGTTGCTCACATTTACCCCAACCTGCAGCCGTTCATCTTTACCAAAGTGCCGGGTAGCACTGAAATTCACACTGTGAAAAGGCAATGAAAAAACATCGGGTTTGTCGGCGATGCCAACGTATGTCAATGTTTCACCCTGGACGTTGTAGTACAATCCCGCTTCAAGTCCGTTCATTTTGCCCGTATAGAAAACACCGGCATTCACGATGTAGGGTGCCTGACCTGCCATTTGCCGCGTCGGCGAGACAACTTCGTCCTCCCTCGCATTGCGCACGCGCGAATTGTACTCTGTAACGCTCATGTCGACGCGTGATCGGGCGATTGTTACGTTGGCATTGACCGAAAAATTATCCAGCGAAGGCGACAAAAACGACAGACGCTGCCTTGCTTCGAGCTCAACGCCGTAGACAACGCCGTCACCAACATTGCGCGGCTGAAAATTGTTGGGCGCCTGTACGTACTGGACCATTTCGATGGGATTGTTGAGGCGTTTGTAAAACACACTAGCCGCTAGTGTTTGTCCTGATTCCTGAAACGCCTCCCATCTGAGATCAAGATTGTCAATGTCGGTTGCCCTGAGGTTTCCGTCCCAAACAACCTCACCCGATGGTGCTACATCCCTGAAGAATGAACCGATAAAGGTACGACCAGTGAGAGGGTCGAGTATTTCCGCGTAGGACGCCTCCTTGAACGAAGGGCGTGCAATGGTTCGTGCATATGAGAACCGAAGATTCTGACTATCACCAGGCGAGTAGATCACATTGACCGATGGAAAGAAATTCAGATCATCAAGAACTATTTCGCTGTTCAATTCAAGACCTTGCTGGTTAACGCCGGAGTATCGGAGCTCAAACTGCTCAGCCCGTAAACCCGCTATCGTTCTCAAACGCTTGCCTACATTGAATTCCACCGACACATATCCAGCTGTGGTGACACTTCCTGACTCAAATGCATTTGGGTTGAAGGGTATAAACAAGGGCGCATATCGCGTACCCCGCGTACCCGATGCATTCATGGGCCAGAGATTCTCGGGGCGGAACAATTCATTCGGATCACCGGTGAGCGTGACACCCTGGGGAATGATCTGGAAGTTCTGAATATTATATTCCCGATTCTTCCGCGTGTACATTGATCCAAAATGAATTTTGGCGCTGTTGCCAAAAAGGGGTCGTTCGTGCGTGACATCAACCCTGGCCGCCAAACTGGTTTCTTCCAGATAGCGCCAGATTCTTTCGGGGTAGCCCGACTCAGTACCAATAGAAAGATTGTCACCATCAATTCGATAACGGGTATACCGAATGTCCGGATCTTCTATGGAAGATCGTGTCGGGGAAATCTTCCAACCGATATGCCATCGATTTTCGTTTACGTAATGATCGCCGCCCAGCAACAAATTCGTTAGTGAACGCTGGTTGTACTCCAGGTTGTGCTGATTTGCCAGGAAGTTTGCGCCGAGATCTGAATTCTCATACTGAAATATTCCCGCGCGTGATTCACCATTCTGTATGTGTAGCACATTGATCCTATACTTCGCAGACTCTCTTTTCAGCGCCAGCCCGGCTATGCCACTAAGCATAACTGAATTAGCGCCATATTCGCCAGCCTGGTATTCACGAACCTGCAACTCATTTTCGTTGGCCGTACCCTTTCCGTATCGGCCGTAAGCGGCATTACGGTAGTACTCCGTATTGTTGGCATACGATATCGCCAAGGTGTATCCCCACGTATTGTTACCCGTTGTGATCTGATTGCCGATACCCAAACCTAAGCTATAGTCCATAAAGCTCGTTGCGCGCATCGCACTCAGGGTGGGATTAAATCCTTCAAGGATTTTTCGGAATTCCCTTCCTGGCTCACTGCCCGGCCTCCCGACGACATCTGCGTACAATGGGGTGTTAGTACTCATCCCCGTGGGAATAGCTCTCGTGCCATCGTCGACTCCGAGAAAATCAGTCTTGCCTCCTTCGTACGTCAGGTAGTTTGAGTTGAAGTGCATGGATGGATTGTATCCAAGCCCTATTGACGCCGTGATGGTCTTTTCGCCGGGGAAATCCTTCGTATTGATATCAACAATACCGCCGGTAAAATCCCCCGGCAGATCAGCCGTAAAGGATTTTAGTATGACGATGTTGTCAATAATGCTTGTCGGGAATAAATCCATCTGCAGGGTGTTCCTGTCCGGATCCAGACCTGGAACGTCCATGCCGTTGAGCGTCGACTTGGTATAGCGATCGCCAAGACCACGAACAAAAACATAACGCCCTCCTTCGATAGAGACGCCCGGGACGCGCTTCACAGCTGACGCCGCATCGGAATCACCAATCCTGCTGAAGTTCGCAGCAGAGATTCCATCAAGGAGGTTGGCTGATCTTCGTTTTACCGTAAGCAGTGCTTCTTCCGACGTACGTATCGCCTCGGCCGTAATGATCACCTCCTGGAGTTGCCCGACACTTTCCGTCAGCCTGATATTGTCCAGCACCGTTACACGGCCGGCATCTACCCGCGTATCCTCAATTCGTATTGGCGAAAACGATACGTAGGATATGGCGAGCGTATGCACACCTTCTGCAACGGTCAATTCAAACTTACCATCGAAGTCGGTAATGGTTCCTGTTGATGTACCTTCAACCTGTACCGTTACACCCACCAGGGGTTCACCGGTTGCACTGTCTGTCACCGTGCCGCGGATGATTCCGGTTTGAGCAAATAAGACATAAGGAAATGTCAGAATCAGGAGTGTGATGAGCGATCCTTTCATGGCCATGAAGTGTAGTTGATGCAAAGGTCGCTTGCACAATTAACAACGGTTGACCCGGAATGTTAATCGACAGTTAAGTAATTGTTAATGTCCCGGAGAACGGCAAAAAAAATAGGGACATCAGTATGACATCCCTACAAATTTATCGGCACGTGTTAACACTCAATCGAACTCGCCGAGTGTGGCGGCCAGTGTCCACATCAGCACTGAGGTATCAGCACCAACCGTGTTCGACCCCGCATCCTTTATGGTCACATGGGCATAGGTTCCGTCTTTGAAAACTTCATTCAACAGTGCCCCCTCCGCCAATGTGACTTCAAGCTCATCAAAGGTGAGATATCCATTGGCAAAGTTGTCGATGGTCTCCGTTCCGCTCAGCGAGAAATCACCCAAGCCCCCGGAAGTTGCAGGATCAGGGAATCCGTAGAAGTACACACGACTCATTGTGGCGCGGGCGCCATCCCTGAAGTCCGCAATCTCCGCCGCGGCGCTGCCTCGCACTGTCCCATTGATGAACGTATGTCCCTTTGACGACCCTTCACCGTAAGAGCCTTCAGGGCCATCGACTTCAAACGTGTGGTCCGTTTCATCCCCGGCAAGCACGACAAAATTGTTGAGTGTGCCCGACCAGGCTTGATCAGTGTCGATGGCATCGTCACCAACGGCCCAAACAACGACGTTGCTAACGTTCACAGTCCCACCAAAGAACTCGATGCCGTCGTCCTCGTTGGCGATTACTTCTATGTTCTCGATGATGGTGCCGCTGCCTACACCACCGAGCGTCAACCCGTTGATCTCATTGCCTTCGCCGATGTTCGCTCCACCGTGGCGTATCGACACGTAACGAAGTACTCCCGAATTATCATCGGGCACATCGCCTCCGTAAGCTCCGTTCGGATCGCTTGCAGGAATGCCCTCAATCTGGAAGTTCTGTTCATTGGTGGACACGGAAATGGGCGACTTTCCAAGAATGATCAATCCTCCCCAAAGTCCACCACCGTCGGCAGGACTGAGATTGGGACTTTCGATCATGCCGGGTTCGATCTCGTCCGCAACGGACGTAAAGATGATGGGTTCGTCGGCTGTTCCCTCGGCCATTATTTTTGCGCCTCTCGCGATGATCAATGCCGCGGCGTTTGCACCAGCACCCGCCTGGCCCTTGACGACAACGCCTTTCTCGATTGTCAGTGTCACGCCGTCGACGACAGCGATCCTTCCGGCGAGGACATAAGTCTTGCCGCTTTCCCAAACGGCATCTTCCACGATATTGGCATCAATAATCACAACATTGGAGTTGCCGTCATCAGATCGATCAGGGTTATCCGAAGGTGTTGGATCATCATCGCACGACGTCAGAATGAACATCATGCCGATACAGAGCAAAGAAAATAGCGTTTTCATTCAGAGCAAGTTTTAGTTTGATACTCTTCCTTGCCAGCAAAGGTGAAGCGCTGATGTTAACTGACGGGGTTGGAGGGTTTAATTAATTGTTAAGGGAGTCTGAACCAGGAGGTCTGAATTAGGATTTGTAGGATGGAAGGAACGGTGGGATGGAGGATGAAAAGGATTAATAGGATGAATGGACTAGTGGGATGGGGAAGACATGGCTTCTATGTGCCCTATGTGACCCTATGTGCTCTATGTGATTCAAAATCCTTCTGAACCACATAGGGCACATAGGCCGGCAGCGCCGATTACTTACTAATCGGTACCTTATTCAGTATTGCCTTGATAATATCCGCCGTCCTCACGTTATCCGCTTCCGCCTCATAGTTAAGGATGATGCGGTGGTTCATCACGTCGATGGCGACTTCCTTGATGTCTTCGGGAAGGACGTAGTCTCGGCCGTCCATGTAGGCCAGGGCTTTTGATGCAAGATTCAGATTAATGCTTGCGCGGGGCGATGCGCCAAACTGAATGTACTGTGCCTGTTCGTTCAGCTGATATTCTTTCGGTCTGCGCGTTGAGTACACCAATTCGATAATGTATCGCTCCAGCGATTCAGATATTTTTACTTTGTTAACCTGGTTGCGGATATCGAAGATATCTTCTTTCGTCAGTACGGTCTCGACGGTATAGTCGAACTGCATGTTGGAGATTCTTCGCATAATCTCCAGTTCCTGTTCCTTGGTTGGGTATTCGACGAAAACCTTCATCATGAAGCGGTCGACTTGCGCCTCAGGGAGTGGATAGGTTCCTTCCTGTTCAACTGGGTTCTGCGTTGCCATCACGAGGAATGGCTTATCCAACGCGAACGTAGTTTCCCCGATGGTAACTTGTTTCTCCTGCATGGCTTCCAGGAGGGCCGACTGCACTTTTGCAGGCGAGCGGTTGATTTCGTCCGCAAGAATGATGTTGGCAAAGATTGGGCCCTTCTTGACTTCAAATTTTCCTTCGCGCTGATTATAGATCATTGTACCCACGAGGTCTGCAGGAAGCAGGTCAGGCGTAAATTGAATCCGTGCGAACTCAAGGTGAAGGACGCGGGCAAGCATACTCACCGTTAATGTCTTGGCCAGGCCGGGCACACCTTCCAGGAGAATATGGCCGTTCGTGAACAATCCGATGAGAAGGCGATTCACCATGTATTCCTGGCCAACCACAACCTTCCCTACTTCGCGAATCGCACTCGCGATCTTTTCCTTGTGCTCCTGCTGCTTTTCAACTGCTACCTGATCCATAAGGCTATGGCTTATACTGAGTTGCAAATAAAGCTCAATAATAAAGATTAAGCCCAACAAAATACAGAATTCCCCTGCATAATCGCTAAGTGGTCAAATGACG
>DATCLO010000135.1:0-8698 GCA_036563875.1 Cyclobacteriaceae bacterium | reverse complement strand
TCGGGATGACTGGAAAGTTTCCGCCTCCAGTTATACTTGGTGCTGTTGTTTCCTCCGCCCTCCCGAAAAAAGCGAACTCTTGCATCTTTGAGCTTAGTCCACTCAGGCGTGAAGCCGCTGCCCGGATTTCCCGACAGGGAGTTGTTTCTTCCATATAGATAAGGAGACACGGCGTGTGTCGGAACCGAGAAATCAAGTTTCACCTCGACCTGAGCCGAAAGCGGGACCGTCGATGCAGCAAACAATATGACAATGGCATATTTCATGCAGGGCAATGTAGGGAGTCCAAGAAACGTTCGGGGGTATGAAATGTTTACAAATGGGGCACAGATCATTTCCCACGCTCAAAAAAGGCCTTTTCGTGGGAATAAAAATCCACTGAATATAATCGCGTGACCTAAAATTATCTTAATCGATGCGACCTTCTCTTTATATATCTTTGACGCTCAACCATTATACAAATGGCCTCAGGCATATTTGCAGTACTTGATGACGTAGCAGCGCTGATGGATGACGTGGCGGTTGCCAGCAAGATCGCCACCAAGAAAACGGCCGGCATACTGGGCGACGACCTCGCTGTGAATGCTGAAAAGGCAACCGGCTTTCTTGCCAGTCGTGAATTGCCTGTGTTGTGGGCCATTACAAAAGGATCGCTGCTCAACAAACTCATCATCGTTCCGATAGCGCTCCTGCTCACCGCCTTTACACCCTTGATCATAAAAATTATCCTCGTGCTCGGCGGGTGTTATCTGGCATATGAAGGCGTGGAGAAAATTTACGAGTTCCTGTTTCATCGTTCAAAGAAGGGTGACGAAGTAATAGAAGAAGTAAAGCAAAGCGGACCAGAACTTGAAAAGACCAAGATCAAGGCCGCTATCACTACAGACTTCATCCTGTCAATAGAAATTGTCATCATCGCGTTAGGCAGCGTGATGGGCAAAAGTCTTACCGTGCAGATTATTACGGTTTCTGTCGTCGCCTTGTTGGCCACGGTTGGCGTTTACGGTTTCGTTGCCCTCATCGTCCGAATGGACGACATTGGCTTCCGCCTCATCAAGTACTCGGATGAAAAAGGAGCCTTGACGTTGATGGGCAAGGTTCTCGTAAAATCTCTCCCCATCATCATAAAGCTTCTCGGATTCATCGGCACGTTTGCGTTGCTCCTCGTCTCCGGTGGAATATTTGTACATAACATCGAGTTCCTGCACCACTTCCTGGAAGGCCCGCCATTGATCATAAGAGAATTACTTTTAGGTATTGCCGGGGGGATTATTGTGCTTGTGGTCGTTAGCGGCATGAAAAAGGTACTGAAGCTGATGAAAAAGGACGCATAGAATTTTCTTACTTGCCTATGTGTCCTATGTGAAAACCCTATGTGCCCTATGTGGTTCAAAACATTCCACAACTTTTTGAACCACATAGATCACATGGAGGGTCACATAGGGCACATAGAATTGTATCGCAAAACGAAGCCATGGCGCGTAAAGACAAGCGATTGGCGCGAAATGGTAAGCCCTCTCCCATCTTTGCCCATTAGCTTTGAGACGAAACTAAATATCAAAGCTATGGGATCTTTAAGCAACATTCTCAAACTGAACGCGATCAGCTCCGGTGCTACCGGACTTTTGCTCGTAATGTTTCCTTCGACACTCGCACACATCATGGGCGTACCGGGTACATTGCCGCTGGTGCTTGTAGGACTCTTTCTGGTGGCGTTCGCGATCTTTGTTTTCGCAATCAGCACCGCGAAACCCATTCGTCCGGCTAGCGTTAAAGTAGTGATTTGGCTGGATGCCACCTGGGTGATGGCGAGTGCGATCGCACTGGTATTTCTCGTTCCCGTTCTCTCGGCGATAGGAAGTGCTATTGTTGCCGGAGTTGCTGTGTGGGTGGCTGGAATGGTGTACCTTCAATCCAAAGGACTCAACCAACTCGTTCAAAAGCAGGCTTCATGAATTTAGGCAGGCAGTTTACTCTCGCAATGCTGGCGTACGCATCCACCCGGGATCTCGATGCGGCGGTTGTCGCCAAGCGATCCGGTTTAGACCTGGATGCCATCAGGGATAATCCCGACGCCAGCATTTCTGCCGCACAAAACGAGAGCTTGTGGAGAGATCTGGTCACCACGTCCAATGACCCCCTATTTGGCTTGCATCTTGCAGAATCCATGCAGCTGGCGGCGTTGGGCGTCGTGGGACAGATTATTCAAACCAGCCGAAATGTTCAGGATGCACTTACCCAGGCCGGAGCGTTGGTGCCTTTGGTTTCTGAGTTGTTTCGCATGCGTACTGAGCCCATCGGCAAAAAGGTAGTGATTCATTTTTCCGCCGACGATGCCGCGAAGTCGGAGTATCCGTTCACGTACAGGCAGATGACGGATTATTTCGCGGTCTTCACCATTCATGAACTGGACGGACTATTGCTGAGAAAAGTAGCGCCACTGGCGGCTCAGTTTCCCTACAGCTTGTCAAACAAGAAGGAATACGATCGACTCATGCGATGCGATGTGCGGCGTGGGAAGGAACTCACGATCACCCTGGATAGTGCCTATTTGAAAGAGCCTATCATAACGGCGAATTACGACTTGCAGCAACACCTGCTAGGATCGCTAAACGCAATCGGCGAATCAAAGAAGGAAACGTCGAAATTTGCTTCAAGAGTTTTCAACTACCTGCTATCCAACGCATACCTCTTTGACGCTTCGCTCGAATCAACAGCAGCCAATTTCAACGTCAGCGCGCGGACGCTGCAGCGAAAGCTTCAGGAAGAGAACAGCAGTTTTCAACAGATCGCCGATGACGTAAAACGTCACCTCGCCGTAAGCTACCTCTCCTCCGGTAAGCACCAGGTTAAAGACGTTGCGTATATGCTGGGATACAACGAGCAAAGCGCCCTCGTGCGCGCGTTTAAGAGATGGACGGGAAAAACACCGAGCGAGTTCAGTAGGCAGTAGTGCCCACTGCCCATTGCCAACTGATAAAAGCCGGTTGTCCCAAACGAGTTCTCGCAGTGTACCCGACACGCGTATCTTGATGTCATGAGACATCTATTTGCTTTTCCATGGATTGCGCTGCTGTTGGGATTTGCAGGCAAAGTGAACGGACAGTTGCAGATCAACGATCTGGAATACTTTGAAATGCCGGGGTTGAATGTGATGGTCTACCACGACTACTACCCGATCGGATTTCAAAGCGGCGTCACCATCATCCAAAACGGTGAACGTGTTGCAGCCAACGGAGATATTCGGCTGTATCCGGATGCGCGACCTTTTCCCGGTCACGGGCCAAGGATGGTCGACCGTAACAATGGTGAGATCAGCGTCAACGTCGTATATGCTGACTCGCTGAGGCAAAAACATACGGATTTCCGATTCCCATATCCTGATATCGATATTGTCGCCACCGTCCGGGTCAAGGCCGAAGGCCAGGCCTTCCGGATCATAGTCGACCTCGCAGAACCGCTTCCGGAACGCTGGGCAGGACGAATCGGATTTTCGCTCGATCTTTTCCCGGGACAATACTTTGACCGTCCTTATTATATGGACTCAACACCAGGGATGTTTCCGCGGCAGCTGAATGGTCCGGTAAGCTATACACCATCGCAACAGATAGTTATTGAACCGCTGGCGACTGGCAAGCGACTTGTTGTTCTCCCTGACTCCGAAGATGAGATGATCACATTCGAGTCGCTTTCCGGCAATCTGGAACTGATCGACGGGAGGGCAACACGAAACAACGGCTGGTTTGTTTTACGATCATCCATACGCACTGGAGTCACCAGGAATGCCGTTGAGTGGCTCATCACTCCTGCTATTCGCAAAAACTATCGCTACTCACCTGTCATCCAGGTGTCGCAGGTAGGATATTTGCCGGGTCAGAAAAAAGTCGCGGTGATAGAAATGGATGCACGCGACCAGGCCGACGGAGAAGTGTCAGTTCTTCGCCTGAATGAACAAGGTGGCATGGAAACCGTGCGCAAGATCAAGCCAACAGCATGGGGTAAGTTTTTGAGATACAACTACGCGCAGGTCGACTTCACCGATATCTCTCAACCTGGCATCTATAAGCTCCAGTACAAAGACGCCATCACACATGCCTTCCAGATACATCCTGATTTACTCAAGCGTCACGTATGGCAACCCACGCTGGAATATTTTCTTCCGGTGCAAATGTGTCACATGCGGATCAACGACAGAGTAAAGGTATGGCACGGACTATGTCACGACGACGACGCACTGATGGCTCCGGTCTCGCACATTCACTTTGATGGCTACCGCCAGGGTCCGTCAACGCTCACCAAATACAAACCGGGTGATCCCGTGCCTGGTCTCAATGTTGGGGGATGGCATGATGCTGGCGACTACGACTTGCGGGTTGAATCGCAAGCCAATACGATGCGGCTGCTGGCACAGTGCTGGGAGCTATTCCGTCCGGAAGTCGATGAGTCTACCGTAGATCAAAAGAATAAGCTCGTGGAGATGCACCGTCCCGACGGTGTTCCTGATGTTCTTCAGCAAGTGGAACATGGCGCGCTGACGATCATTGCAGGATACAAAGCTTTGGGCCGGCTGTATCGCGGCATCATAGAACAACATCCGCGTCAATACTCGCTGCTTGGTGATGGGTCCACCATGACCGACAACCTCTTCTACGATAAGAATTTAAAGGAGGGAGAAAAGACGGCTGACCGATCGGCTGTTAACGACGACCGCCTTGTGTTCACAGAAGAAAATCCCGCTCGCGAACTTGATGTCGCTGCATGTTTGGCCAATGCATCACGCGTGCTTAAGGGCTACAACGACGCACTGGCTAATGATTGTCTCGATGCTGCACGCAATTTGTGGGAAGGTCACCTCGCATCGGGTCATGTCGGGTTGATTGATGCCGCCGCTGAGCTATTCCTCACAACCGGCGAGAAACGTTACATGGATTACGTGCTGAAACAGCGCAAACAGGTGTACGAAAACATTCAGCGCACGGGACCTGCTATCGCACGACTGGCAACGAAGATCACCGACAAGAAATTCATGAGAGATCTTCAAAAGCCGTTGCAGGCATATGCGGACAGAATCAAGGCAGAAATGGCGGAAACGCCTTATGGGGTGCCCTACAAACCGGACATTTGGGGTGCAGGTTGGATCATCCAGCGGTTCGGCGTCAATCAATATTTCATGCATCGCGCCTTCCCGGAAATATTCACTTCAGATGCGCCTCTGAACGCGCTCAACTTCGTCCTGGGAGTACATCCGGGCAACAACACGGCCTCCTTTGCTTCCGGTGTCGGTGCCAATAGCCTGTTAGTTGCATATGGTGTGAACCGCGACGAGTGGAGTTACATCCCTGGTGGAGTTGCGTCAGGCACGGCATTAATTCGTCCCGACCTTCCTGAACTCAAAGTATGGCCCTACCTCTGGCAGCAGTCGGAGTACGTCATGGGAGGTGGAGAGATGAATTACATGTTCCTGGTGCTCGCGGCGGATGAGATGCTTGGCGGAAGGCGGTGATCGGTGATCTGTGATCGGCGCTGAGTACAGGTAGAGCGTAGCATGCTACGTCTCTACGACACCTGACCGCCGTGTGTCCAAAAAAAATTAAGTGTAAAAAATACGATTATTCTTTTATATTGGGTGGTAATTCAAAAACAACTACCCATGTTCACCATTTCTAAACTAACCCGCGCAGCACTGATCGGCTGTTTGCTTGTTGCCTCTGGCCAGGCTATTGCTCAAGATGGCACAATCTATCCCCTTGAAGCTCCTCCGGAACCCAACGCCATTCCGCTAAACACGGGTGGTGTTGAGGGTCAGACTTTGCCCGAAACATGGTTTCGACAATGGGGCGACCCGATGGCGCGAAACGTCTCAAAGGCCACACTTACGCCTTTCCTGCCCAAGCCTGAAGTTGCGACCGGCGCTGCAGTCATCGTTGCACCCGGTGGGGGCTTCAGATGGCTCTCGATGGGCAACGAAGGTTGGGAAGTAGCTCAGGCGCTGGCTGACCGGGGTATTGCAGCGTTTGTTCTCAAATACCGTCTCTTCCCCACTCCGGAGTCGCTCGAGGAATTTGCGGAAACCCAGAATCGCACCTTTGCGGCTGCCACACCACGGCCGGCAGGCTCGGCGGAACCGGAACGTCCTCGCCCCCCGCGCTTTGATTTGTCCAACCAGCTTGCCGATGCGGAAGCTGCCTTTGACATGATTGTCAAGCGTGCAAAAGAATGGGGTGTCGACACGGCCCGGTTAGGCATGATGGGCTTCTCAGCAGGTGCTGGTTTGACTATGTACGCGACGCTTAACTCGAAGAAAATGGACCTCGACTTCATCGCTCCAATCTACGGAGGCATGGGGCCTGTCGAAGTTCCAAAGAATGCACCGCCCATGTTCAGTGTGATTGCCACAGATGATTTCCTGTTCAATGGCCAGTTCGGCGTCATTGAATCATGGTACAAGGCAGGCAAGCCTGTCGAGTTTCACCTGTACCAAAACGGTGGCCACGGCTTTGGACTCGGAAACCCTAATCGAACGAGCAATCGCTGGTTCGATCAGTATGTGCATTGGCTGGATGTGAATGGGTTCCTTGTAAAAAAGAAGTAAGGATAGAACCACATAGGACCCAGAACACATAGGTGGCACATAACGTAGACGCAAAGAAAGATATCTGTTTGTTGGGATATATCTGATGCAGGTATAGTAGAGACGTAGCATGCTACGTCTCTACATATCCTGACATCAAAGGTGTCAGAACGAATCACGAACAGTCGAGCACCGCATCCCGCTAGGGATGCCATATTTGTAGAAACGGGTGTCTATAGGGAAAGGCGTCCCCGTAGGGATGCAATGTTTGACATTGGTTGTTGGCAATCCTTTCATCTCGGAGTATTAACATTCCGTCCCTAGCGGGACGGGCGCCCAACCATGAATCCTGTTCTACAAACATTTGGCCCCACGGGGCCACGCTAATCCTCGATTTCGGTCATCTGACCAAACATGTTCGTCTCCTCCGAATAATACACCCTTCCCCCCACAACCCTCGCAGCGGATGTGTACGGATGCTCTGCTGCTTTATCGACAGCCGTAATGTGCTGCACTTTCCATCCCTTAGCTTTAAGATAATCGGAAACAAGCGCCCGATGACATCGCCACCATACGGCTTCAGCACACATATATGCAGTAGGACGCTTCAGGGCAATTGACTCCAGTGCCTCAATAGCATTTTTGAATTCGTCCGTTTCCATATAATCCGCATATCCGCGGAATGCACTGTTGCGCCACCGATCGTTCTTTGAATTCTTCTGTACCGATCTCCGGCCACCAAGACCTTCAAGATGAAGGTAATCAATACCGGCCTTCGATAAAGATTCACATAACTGCTCCTTATTAAAATGCGGAAACCGTCGCGACCCGGGATAGTGACGGATATCTACCAGCGTTCGAATGCCAAATGATTCCAACATGGCAACTAACGTAGCGATGTCGTGGGTCGAATGCCCGATGGTGTAGATCGTGTTTTGTGCTGAAGGATCCATACTTAAGACAACAGCGGTGAGATTACAAAAATTCGTGAGAGGTTGATTCAGGTGCAGAGGCATCTCGATAGCTATCGGGAGCGGACGCAGATGTTATTCTAAACTTGGTAGTGGGGATGAGAAATAATGGGTAATATCGCATCGGCCAGTATTAAACTTTCTATGAAGGCAGTAGTGATCACACAACCGGGTGATAGTAGCGTTCTGAAAATTATGGAGCGTCCAACGCCAACGTGCGGTGACGACGAGGTACTGGTTCGCGTAGCAGCAGCCGGAGTAAATCGTCCCGACATCTTCCAGCGTAAGGGGAGGTATCCCGCGCCTAAGGGTGTACCTGCCGATATACCCGGGCTCGAAGTTGCTGGTGAGATTGTTGAGGTCGGTCGTAACGTCAACTCCTGGAAAACTGGAGATAAGGTTTGCGCACTACTCGCTGGTGGCGGTTACGCAGAGTACTGCACAGTGCCGGCTGGTCAGTGTCTGCCTGTTCCAAAGGGTTTGAGTTTCGTGGAAGCTGCGTCGCTCCCCGAGACCTTCTTTACGGTGTGGAGTAATGTATTTGATCGGGGACGCTTTTCTCGTGGTGAGTCAGTTCTTGTTCATGGAGGCACCAGTGGCATCGGCGTCGCAGCCATACAGATGGTTAAGGCGATGGGCGGCACCGTATATGTTACAGCGGGTACAGATGAAAAGTGCGAGTACTGCGAATCGCTTGGAGCCGAACGTGGAATTAACTATAAGTCGGAAAACTTTAGGGATGCGATCTTGACGCTGACCAACAACCGAGGCGTGGATGTTATTCTCGACATGATTGGAGGTCCCTACACCGAGCCCAACCTCGAATGCCTGGCCGAAGAAGGCAGACTTGTGCTGATCAATTACATGAAAGGCGACGAGACTACCATTCACCTATCGCATGTCTTGCGCAAACGCCTTACCATCACGGGATCCACGCTACGCGCGCGTAGTCCTGAATTCAAAGCGGCAATTGCAGAGAAGCTAAGAGAAAACATCTGGCCGTTGCTCGAAAGCGGTGAAATAAAACCCATAGTCTACAGGGTGTTTCCGATGGAAGAAGCACCGGCAGCGCATGATTTAATGCAGAGCAGTCAGCACATGGGGAAGATTGTTCTTCAGTGGGCAATCACTAGCTAGAGACGCACGGCCGTGCGTC
>DATCLO010000134.1:0-33223 GCA_036563875.1 Cyclobacteriaceae bacterium | reverse complement strand
GTGCTTGCGGAACCGGAAACGATTGCGGCACGGTTTTTACGCAAAAATTTCGCCCTTTTGTTGCGCGTTATAACAAGAACTCTTGCTACCTTAATCCCTGAAATCTAGGGGTGCAAAGGGCATCTTTGTATCCCGATGGTTATCCAATATTAACCCAAACTACAAGCAGCATGACAAAATTGTACTTTTGTTGTCGCAGGTGTCTTATTGTTCTTTTTGTTCTGGTCGCGACAGCGGCCTGGGCGCAGAGGACAGTAACGGGGACGGTCACCTCGTCAGAAGATGGGCAGCCGGTTCCCGCGGTCAACGTGGTGGAGAAGGGCACCAGCAATGGTACTTCCACTGGTATTGACGGCAGGTACTCAATTCAGGTAGGTGAGAATGCCGTCTTAGTGTACTCGTTCGTCGGGTACAAATCACAGGAAATATCCGTGGGCACGCGAACATCGATTGATGTTGTGCTCGAACCGGATGTTACAGCCTTGACCGAAATCGTCGTCATCGGTTATGGCGAAGTTGCTGTTAAGGATGCTACGGGTGCGGTAGCATCGGTTACGGCCGACAAATTCAACGCGGGTGTAATTTCATCACCCGAACAACTGATCCAGGGCAAGACCGCTGGAGTTCAGATTACGACGACGACCGGTAACCCGGGTGCCGGTGTTCAACTGAGAATCCGGGGAACGAACTCCATTCGTTCTAACAACAACCCCCTTTTCGTTGTCGACGGTGTTCCGTTGAGTGGTGGTACACAACCTGCTCCAGCTGATGTTGGATATGGTACGATCGCAGATACCAATCCACTGAGCTTCCTCAACCCCGCCGATATTGAAAGCATCAGCATTCTCAAGGACGCGTCGGCTACCGCGGTGTATGGATCACGTGGTGCCAACGGTGTTGTCATTATTACTACCAAGAGTGGAAAAGGGAGCCAGGGAGTGTTTGACGTGTCATCAAACGTTAGCTTCTCTTCACCCGCTAAGAAGTATGACCTTCTTAACCGCGAAGAGTTCCTGGATGCAGTCGCGCAGTTTGGAGGCGATCCTGTAGCGCGTGATGAGGGCTCCAATACCGACTGGCAGGATTTCATTACGCGAACTGCCGTTTCCCATTCTCAAAACCTTTCATACTCAAGAGGCTTTGGCACAGGTGCAATCAGGGCTTCGCTGGGTTATGAAAATCAGAACGGTATTATTAAGAACTCGTACATGAAACGCCTCACGGGGCGGATCAATGGAACGAAATCTTTCCTGGATGAAAGACTTCGGCTCGATGTTTCTGCTACATATTCGAATGTACAAAGAGAAGACCCGCCGATCAGTGGTAACGCCGGTTTTGAGGGTGACCTCTTGGGTGCCGCATACTCGGCCAACCCTACCTGGCCTACTGATCCTGATTTCGATGCAGGAACGCAAAGAAGTCCGGCAAACATGCTCGCCTACTACCGAAGCGAAGGGGACATCAACCGTTTGCTGACAAACATTTCGGTTGCCTATGACCTGACGCCGAGCCTGACGGCGAAGGCGACCTACGGTTTGGACCGCTCAGATGGCGAACGTGTTACGCTTGCAACCGGAGATTCGCGTGGCGCTGGTGACGGCGTCGAAAACTTCGGGCAAGGACAACTCAATGAAAATACTACAACGAGCAACCTGTTCGAAGCAACTCTGAATTACCGCAAGACTGTCGGAAACATTCGGATGGATATCGTAGGGGGTTACTCTATTCAAAGCTTCCGCAACAAATACTTCTGGGCAACTGCAAGAGGTTTTAACGACTACAGCACATTCGGTGCTATGGAACGCGACTTGAGAGGTTCTTATAATGCTGCGAATGCCGCAGCCGCTGCTATCTATTCCGACTATAATAACTGGGGCGTCTCTAACACTCTCGAGAACGGGACACAACCTTCCGGTGGATTCGTGAGCGGTATCATCTTCGGTGAAGGTGTACTTGAGCAAACTTACTTCCCCCGACCGGCTGGTGTATCCGTTGAGGCAATAGGTGCTAACTTCTACGATCAAACTGATTATCTGCAGTCCTATTTCGGACGCGGTAACTTTACGATCAATGATAAATACCTGGTAACGCTGACCCTGCGGGTGGACGGCTCATCGAAGTTTGGTGAGGACAATCGTTATGGTATCTTCCCTTCAGGAGCTGTTGCATGGCAAATTCATGAAGAAGGATTCCTGCCCTCAGCCTTCAGTACTCTTAAACTCCGTGTCGGCTATGGTATCGTAGGTAACCAGGACGGTCTGGGATACGGAGAGTATATCCGCAGAGAGCGCTACTCTGACGTGGGTGTAGGTACTAACCGTCAGATAAGCGTCCCGGGTACGGCTACACAGGGATCTGTGAACCCCGGACTGAAATGGGAATCGACTGCGCAGACCAGCGTTGGTGTTGACTTCGGATTCTTCAATGAACGCCTGACCGGTAGCATTGACTTCTATCTGAAGGAAACTACCGACCTGCTGTTGCGGCGTCTCGCTGCGCAGCCTGCCGTCGCTGTTCAGATATTTGACAACCTGGATGCTACCGTCGAAAACAAGGGATGGGAATTCTCACTGGGATATTCCTTCATCGACAGCGACGATGCTGAATTCACGGTTAGTGGTAACGTCTCTCACAACAAGAACGAGTTGAAAGACTTTGCAGGTGTTCTCGATGCGGGTACGATCTACGGACAAGGTCTGACAGGCGCCTATGCCCAACGTCTTGCCGGAGGTTATCCGCTGTTCTCCTATCACCTCCGCGTGTTCGAAGGCTTCGATGAAAATGGTCAGCCGATAGGGGATAATCAGATTTTCATCGGAAAGTCAGCCCTTCCGACCTGGAACATGGGACTCTCGATCAACGCACGATACAAGGGCTTTGACTTAGCCATGTACTTCACCGGTCAGTATGGTCACTACGTTTACAACAACACCAGGAATGCGTTCTTCACTGCTGGTTCAATCAACAACGCACGTAACGTTACCAAAGACGTGCTGACAGCCGGTGAATCAGGTGCTGCCGAAGCGCCCGTATCAACGCGATTCCTGGAGTCTGGTGACTTTACTCGCCTGCAGAACATGACGTTGGGATACAATGTCCCGCTCAAGAATCAGAACTTCCTTAACAGGTTGAGATTCTACGTCACGGCACAGAATCTGTTCGTGATTACCGACTACAGTGGCCTTGATCCGGAGGTGAGCACAAGCCCTGCAGACTTCAACCTGCTGAACGGTCTGCCGACAGCTGGTATTGACTATGCAGCCTATCCCCGGCCTCGCACGTTCACGATAGGATTAAACGCCTCGTTCTGATTGATGTCACTTTTTAATTGAATGACAATGAAAAGTAAAAGAAAAATAAAAAGCGGACTTTACCTGCAGACTGCGGCCATGGCCCTGCTCCTTAGTGCATGTAGTCTGGAAATTGAGGAGACCGACTCCCTGATCACCGAGGGGCCCTCGGAAGTGTTTAACGGGGTTGAAAATCCTGCAGCCGCGGTTGATGGTATGTACGGTACCTTATCGGGCCAGTTTGGTTCACAGGAAGAGTTGTTTGCTATAAGCGAGGTAACGACAGACATATTAGTCGTGCCTACTCGCGGAACTGACTGGGGTGACAATGGTGTGTGGCGTACGCTGCATGCTCACACCTGGGGACCGACGCATCGCGATGTGGTCAACGTTTGGAACAACAAAAACGGCCTGGTACTTAGGGCTACTGAAGTGATCGACCCGCTTAGCCAGGCAACTACGGAACAGATCGCCCACGCGAAATTCATTAGGGCGTACTGCATGTGGGTTATCATGGACTGCTACGGACAAGTACCGTTCAGAAATCCTACTGACGGTCCCGATGTGGTGCCTACCGTATTGAGCCGGTCGGAAGCCTATGACATGGTGGTTCAGGATTTGGAAGATGCCATCGAAGGCCTGCCGGCAAGCGACCCGACTGCAGCTAACAAGTTCAGGGCTACTAAGGCGGCAGCTAAGTTCCTGCTTGCTCGGGTAAAACTGAACTCCAACGTTTATAACGGACAATATGGAGCAGAAGACCTGCAAAGTGTGATCGACCTGGTGGATGAGATTGAAGCAGATGGATACGCTTTGGAGGAGGACTACTTCTCGATCTTCGTTGGTCCTGACTTCAGCAACACTGAAGTGATCTGGGCTGTGCCCGCCGATGTGGGATCAAAGATGTGGAATGCGCTTCACTACAATCAGGCGCACTCAGGCAACGCTGGTGGTGGCTGGAACGGGTTTGCAACGCTTGCTGAGTTCTACGACACATTTGAAGGACCGTCTGAAACCAATGCCATTGGCTCCGGACAAGAGGAACGGAGAGGCTATACACACACACTCGCCTCAACGAACGCGGACAACGAAGGATTTGGCTATGGATTCCAGCTGGGTCAAATGTATGGTTGGAGGGATGGCCAGGCTGTTGCCCTTACCACAAGAACGGGACAACCGCTCGCCTTTACAAAGGACATGCCCGGCCTCATCGGTAACAATGAAGTTCACGGTATGAGACTTCTGAAGTACTCTCCCGCGAACGGTTCCTTCACTTCGGGCACGGTAATATTCCGTTATGCCGACGCGCACCTCATGAGAGCAGAGGCTATGATGCGTCTGGGCAATAACGGAGATGCACTGATCGAAGTGAACGAGCTGAGGGCAATGCGTGACGATACACCGGCCCTAGCTAGCCTCACCGAGGCAGACATGCTCGCAGAAAGAGGAAGGGAACTGTACATGGAGTACATCCGTAGAACCGACATGATACGCTTTGGGGTGTTCAAGAATGCGTGGGAGTTTAAGGAAGCTGGCGACGGACATACGGATCTGCTACCCATTCCCTCAAGCGCATTGTTGTCTAATCCTAACCTCGTTCAAAATCCAGGATACGAATAATGGTGTATCCATTGGTTAAGACTAAAAAGGGGGCGCAAGCCCCTTTTTTTGCACACTGTTCTGGCTAGTTTTAGGCCATCCAGACGTGACAATGTGCAACTGACTCACTATAGATTGTCAGGCCATAATTTGAGCGGAATTTTTGTCATCAGGGGGAGTAATGCCGACATTGCGCATTCGGAAAATAACCCCTGATTTCTTGCTGATGTTCCTTAAGGGTTTACGATCGAAAGAGATGAAGCGAGGATTTGTGTCAATTGCGGTGTTGATTATTGGGGTTTCCTGCAGTTCAAACGATAAGCCAACCGGGAAGGCCAGCGAAACGACCGAACCCGCTTTGTTTACCAAACTCCCGTCCGAACAAACAGGAATCACCTTCGTCAACGAGGTAGAAGACCAGGCCGACTTCAATATCTTCAGATATAGAAATTTCTATAACGGAGGAGGCGTCGCGATCGGTGACATCAACAACGACGGGCTGCCCGACATCTACTTCACCGCCAACATGAAGAAAAATCGGCTCTACCTCAACAAGGGCAATTTTGTCTTCGAAGATATTACCGACAAAGCCGGTGTTGGCGGAAGTAAGCCCTGGGATACAGGCGTGATGATGGTTGACGTCAACGGCGATGGCCTGCTGGATATTTACGTCAGCAACGCCGGCAACATGGAGGGAAACAATCACGACAATGACCTCTACATCAACAACGGCGACCTGACCTTCACTGAAAGAGCGCGCGAATACGGCCTCGCAGAAAGCGGGTTCTCTACTCATGCAGCCTTCTTCGACTATGACAAGGACGGGGATCTCGACGCCTATCTCCTCAACAACAGCAACGTACCTGTCAGCAGCCTGGGATATGCTGCAGACAGAGAGAAGAAGGCTAGCGACTGGGAAAGCGTTCCCAAACAGTTTCGCGGAATAGGACACCTGCTGCTCAGGAACGACAACGGGAAATTCGTTGACGTAAGCGAACAAGCGGGTATCTACCGAAGCCTCATCGCCTTCGGTCTCGGTGTGCTGGCCTGTGACATTAACGGCGACACATGGCCGGATATCTACGTCAGCAACGACTTCTACGAACGCGATTATCTGTACATCAATCAAAGGGACGGCACCTTTAAAGAGGAGATCAAAGACTGGACTTCTCACTTGTGCCTCTCAGCTATGGGCGTCGACATCGCGGACATTAACAACGACGGCCTCTGCGACATCTTCGTCACCGACATGCTGCCGGAAACCGACGAGCGCACCAAAGCCGTGATGGAGTTCGACAACTACGATGTCTTCAAGCTCAAGCAGAGTCGGGATTCATACCAGCAATACATCCAGAACACACTGCAGATCAACAACGGCAACAACACTTTTTCAGAAATAGCCTACTACGGCGGCGTTGCCCGTACGGATTGGAGTTGGGCGACACTCATCTTCGACATGGATAATGACGGATACAAAGACATCTTTGTCACGAATGGCATCATCCGCGACCTGACCGAGATCGACTTTGTCGATTTTCTCGCCGACGAGGTTATCCGTACGATGGTGCTCACGGGAACCAAGGATGAGGTTATTCCTATCATAAATAAAATGTCGGCAACGCCCTTGCCGAACTATGCCTTCCGCAACAATGGCGATCTGACCTTTGACAACATGGCGAGTGCCTGGGGCCTGGGTACTCCAGCTTTTTCCAATGGCTGTGCATATGCAGACCTTGACAACGACGGAGACCTGGACCTGGTCATCAACAATGTAAATATGGAAGCCTTCGTCTACCGGAATGAAAGCCGCGAAACGACGAACAACGCTTACCTCCAATTCCAACTTAAGGGATCGGGCGCGAATACCTTCGCTATCGGAACGATGGTGAAGTTGTACATGGGCAACACTATGATCGCGCATGAGCAACAGCCTTCGCGCGGCTTTCAGTCGTCCGTAGACTACATCATGACGTTCGGTCTGGGCAACCACGAAAAGGTCGATTCCGTCGTCGTGATTTGGCCTGACAATAGAGTGACCAGGCTCGAGGATGTGAAGGTCAATCAGCGGCTGATGCTATCGCAACAAGATGCAACCGGCATTTGGAAACCTGCACCGAATTCGAAGCGAGAGACCATTCTTACCGAGATTACCTCGAACAGGTTGCAAAAGCACGAGGAAGATCTCTTCGACGATTTTGACCAGGAAGGGTTGCTTTGGAGGCAAGTGTCGCGCGAAGGGCCAGCATTGGCGGTTGCAGACGTGAACAACGACGGTAATCAGGATGTGTTTGTAGGAGGTGCGAAGGGTCAACCTGGTAGCCTTTATCTGCATCGGGGAGACGGTGTGTTGAGCGTTAAGAGCAACGACGCCTTCCTTCGCGACGCTGAGTTCGAAGACACTGCGGCGGCTTTTTTTGACGCCGATGGTGACGGAGACGTCGACCTTGTCATCGGTACGGGTGGAAACAATGCTATGGACAAGGGCAACTATATCGCGCGCTTATACGTCAATGATGGCCGAGGCAATTTTACGCGGTCTTCCGCACAACTGCCTTCCAGCTATACAAATATTTCAGTGATAGAACCTCACGACTTTGACGAAGACGGCGACATCGACCTATTTATCGGTGCAAGAAGCGTTCCCGGGGTTTATGGTGTGAATCCTCAGCATCTCCTTTTGGTCAATGATGGAAAAGGAAATTTCACCGATGGTACTGAACGATATGCATACGATCTGAGAAACGCCGGCATGATTACCGATGCGAAATGGGTGGATATTGATGGCGACGGCAAAAAGGACCTTGTAACGGTTTCGGATTGGGGCCCCCCGATGATCCTGAAGAATTCAGGAAGGAGACTGAGCAAACTGAATTCCTCACTCGACTCGCTGAATGGTTGGTGGAAAGCGGTACAGTATGCCGACCTGGATGGCGATGGAGATCAGGATCTGGTGCTCGGTAACGCAGGTAAGAACATCCCTTATCCCGGGACGAAGGGAAAGCCGGTGAAACTGTGGATCAACGACTTTGATGAAAACGGCACTATAGAACAGATCACCACGGCACATGCCGGCAATGGAGACTACCCGGTTCACATGAGGAGAGAGATAACGACTCAAATGCCGGGACTCAAAAAGCAAAATCTGAAGGCTTCCGATTATGCAAAGCGTACCGTGCAGGAGCTTTTCACACCGCAGGTCGTGAACAACTCTCTGGTGCGTACCGTAGACATGACCGAAACGATCGTCGCCGTGAATGAGGGAAATGGTAAGTTTTCTGTTATCCCTTTACCAGTACGGACGCAGTGGTCACTCGTGTCGGCGATCGTGTGTACAGACGTAAATGGTGACGGCTATCTCGACCTTGTGATGGGGGGCAACGACTACGACCTCAAACCGCAGTTCTCGCGCCAGGACGCCAGCTTTGGTCACGTATTGCTTGGCAATGGCGCGATGGAATTTGAATGGAAGAATTTTACAGAAAGCGGCTTTTTCATCAGGGAAGAAATCAGGCATCTGGAATCGTTCAGCGACAAAAAAGGAGGTAAATACATAATCGCGGCAATAAACAGCAGCGAACCCAGGGTTTACAGATACAGCAAATGACAACAGCGATACACGCGATGAGGAAGCCGTATGGGTGGTTAGTGGCGTTGGTCATGCTAGTATTGCTGTCTGCATGCAAAAAGGATCAACGTCTCTTTGATAAACTTGACAACGTTTCCGCGGGCATCGATTTCGAAAACAAGCTTACGCCGAACGAAGACTTAAACATTATCGACTACATCTACTACTACAATGGGGGAGGTGTAGCTATTGGCGATATTAACAATGATGGTCTGCCCGACATCTTCTTTACGGGCAATCAGGTGAAGAATAAGCTGTATTTGAATAGGGGAAATCTTCAGTTTGAGGACATAACTGAGACAGCAGGTGTTGCGGGAAACAGCACCTGGAACACCGGCGCAGCAATGGGCGATGTGAACGGTGATGGCCTTCTGGATATCTATGTTTGCGCGGTTGTAGGCCTTAAGAACCTGGATGGACACAACGAACTGTACATCAACAACGGCGACAATACCTTTACGGAACGATCCGCAGAGTACGAACTGGATTTCGAAGCGTACAGTTCTGCCGCAGCTTTTCTTGACTACGATCTCGACGGCGACCTCGACATTTTCCTGCTATGCCACGCCGTCCACACTTCCGGATCTTTCGGTCACGCCAATCTCAGGAATACCCGGACGTATGAATCAGGAGGAAAGCTTTTGCGCAATGACGGATCGAAGTTTGTCGATGTAAGCGCGGAAGCAAACATCTATGGCGGCATCAACAGCTATGGTCTAGGGTTAACGATAGCGGATTTTAATGTTGATGGCTATCCGGACATCTACGTCGGGAATGATTTCCACGAAGACGACTACTACTACGTCAACCAGGGAGATGGCACCTTTGCCGAGGTTGGGAAGGCGTCTTTCACGTCAATGAGCAAGTTTACCATGGGACTCGATGCAGTGGACGTGAATCACGACGGATTTCCTGATTTAATGAGCCTCGATATGCTGCCGGAAGATGAAGTCGTGTTGAAGCGTTCGGTAGACGAAGAGAACCACACATTGCTTAAGATGCGTACAAGGAGATACGGCTATCACTACCAGTATCCCCGGAATATGATGCAGATTAACCTTGGTAATGGACAATTTGCCGAGACTGCGCTGATGGGTGGGATTGCCGCGACCGACTGGAGCTGGAGTGCGCTATTTTCAGATTTCGACCAGGATGGCCACCACGATCTGTTCGTGTCGAACGGAATACCACGCAGGCCTAACGACCTCGATTATATCAAATTCGTTTCCAGCGAACAGGTCGTCAACACGATGGAAACCACAAAGCTTGTCGATGATAAAGCGTTGTCGATGATGCCATCAGGAGAGGCGCAAAACTACTTGTTCAAGGGCACGGGCGGATATGTGTTCGAAAATCGCTCGACGGAATGGTTGCCGCAGGAGAACACGTGCTCAACGGCCGCTGCTTATGGCGACCTGGACAATGACGGCGATCTGGATATCGTGGTTAACAACGTGGACAAGAGTCCCATCATTTATGTGAATCAAATCAATGGCAAGGCCAACTACCTGAAAATACAGCTGAAATACAATGCCCCGAACCAGTACGGTATCGGTACGCGCGTCTATGCTTTTAACAATGGTGATTTGCAGCTGAGGGAGATGTACACGTCCAGGGGATTCCAATCATCGTCAGAACCGATTATTCACTTTGGATGTGGATCAGCTCCGAGCGTCGATTCGATTGTCGTCGTATGGCCGGATGGCAGGGTTCAGAAGCACTACGACGTACCTACCAACCAAACGCTTACTGTTTCTCCAGATAACGCTCATCAAGCTCAGGTTAATTGGCGAGTAGATTCAAAACCTCTGTTTCGGCAGGTAGAACCTCAGTCCATTGGTTTGGACTTCGAGCACCGCGAGGACAGCTACTCAGATTTTGATCGCCTGAAGTTGCTGCCTTACAGCCAGGCAGACAGAGGACCTGCCACAGCGCTGGGCGATCTAAATAATGATGGATTGCAAGACGTTTACTTTGGAGGTTCCAAGTTTATTCCAAGTCAAGTCTTCTTGCAGTCCGATGAAGGATTTATGAGAGCGAGAATTCCTGAATTCGAGAGCGACTCAATTAATGAAGAAGTTGAGGCAGTGATTGCTGACTTTAACGGCGATAGTCAGCCCGACCTTTTTGTCGGTACTGGTGGAGCCGATTTCTACGGACGTTCTGCCCCGCTTTTGGATTGCTTTTACATCTCTGAGAATGATGGATACACGTTGATGAGACTGCCCGACTACTACGAAAATGCATCGTGTGTCCGGCCGTTCGACTTCGATGGTGACGGCGATATGGACCTTTTTGTTGGCAATGAGTCAGTCTCGGGCAATTTTGGCGCTAAACCGAAGTCGTATTTGCTCACCAACACCGGAGGATCGTTTGAACCTGTGCAACCGGAATTGTTTGGTGATCTGGGAATGATCACTGATGCGATTTGGGATGACTACGATAAGGATGGGAATGTTGATCTCATCGTTGTAGGGGAGTGGATGCAGCCAATGTTCCTGAAGAACAAAAATGGAGTGTTTGAACGCGACGATGTTGTTCGTGGTGATCTACTGGGACTTTGGCAATCGGTTATGGCGTTTGATATCGATGACGACGGCGATACGGACTACCTGCTGGGGAACTGGGGCCTGAATTCGAGGTTCAGTGCGTCGGGGCGCTATCCGATGAAAATGTATTACAACGACTTTGACGCGAACGGGCAGTATGAGACCGTCATCGCTATAGCCAAGAACGGAAAATATTATCCGCTCGACAGCTTTGATATGCTCGCCAGCCAAATCAATGGCCTGAGAAAGAAGTACACAAACTATAAGGACTTCGCAGGCAAAACTATTGAGGAGGTATTCGACGCGGAGCTGCTGAAGAGTGCTGTAGTTTATGAAATTTCTGAACTCGCGTCAGGATATCTGAAGAATGTCGGGGGACGGTTTGAATTTGCAGCCTTTCCAATGGACCTGCAGATAGCGCCAATCATGGCACAGCTCCGTTATGATTTCGACGCTGATGGAAAGGAAGAGGTGTTGTTGGCTGGTAACTATTTTGGCGTCCAGCCGTTTCATGGTCGGTTCGGCTCGTTCACGGGCGCAATCATAAAGGGGGCAGACCAGGTAATCAGCGGGCTGCAGGTCGGACTGGATCTTGTCAACCGTTCAGTACGGCATCTCAATATTCTCCGATTCAGAAACAGAGACTATCTACTGGTCACCGTGAACGACGGGAGAGCGCAGCTATACGAATTACTAAGGTAGGGATGAAAAGAATTTTATGGACAATAGCTGGCATTGGTGCGATTGCCCTCGCGTATTATCTGTTTGTTCGTCCTTTTGAATTCGAGGTGACGTTCAAGGCGAAAACGTTGCCGGGTGATTTGATTGAAACCATTCGAATATGGGACCGGGCTCGTTCCGAGGCTCAGATCGTACATGTCGATTCCCTTTGGGGACTTGATCAAAAAATTACAAAGGAGGATAGGGAGTATATTTATCGCTGGCGTTTTACGGTGAGTGATGATACAACCACGAAAGTTGCAATCCAGATCACAGAACCGGACAGGTCGTTGTTGAACAAGATTCTCATTCCTTTTACGCAACAGCCCATAGAGACGGATGCCCGTGAGATCGCGACGGAGTTTTACGACGTTTTGAAGGAACACCTTGAGATCACCAGCGTTGAGGTTGTGGGTGAGGCTGAACTAAGCCGAAAGTTTTGTGCCTGCACCACGATCGAGACGGAGCAAATTGGTAAGGCAGAGGGTATGATGCGCGACTTTCCCCTGCTCACAACATTCGTTGCCACGTACAACCTCGAGCCAGACGGATTTCCCATGGTTAGGGTAAAAAAGTGGAATCATAGCGATGGACAGTTGGTGTTCGACTTTTGCTTTCCGATTGTCAAAAGAGATTCCCTTCCGGAAAATGAATATGTTGAATACAAGGAAGTAGGTGGGGAGTTCGTGTTAAAGGCAGAGTACCATGGCAACTACATCACCTCCGACCGGGCCTGGTATGAGCTGCTTCATTGCGCGGAGAAAAACGGATACAAAGTGTTGGGACTTCCCATTGAACACTTTCATCATAATCCCAACCTCGGCACCGGAGAGCAGGAATGGCAGGCAGATGTGTACCTACCGGTAGAAAGAAAGGCCAGCGATTAATTCTTAATTTCGGTCCTGGATCTTTTGTAGCTGATTGAAATCCCGGACCGACTCGACTTATCGATGGTCGTTTCGTAGTTATCCAACGCGGTAATGTAGTCTACAAATTCCTTCGTCCCTCCGTAACTGTTGCGGACGTTGTGAGCGGTAAAGCAACCGCCAATCACAAGTTTGGGATCGACATCCTTAAAGTATTGAATGTACCAACCTTTGTCAGCATCCGAAAACACGAAGTCGAAGGGTCCAGTAAGTTCTTTAACCAGCACGTGGGCATCGGCAAGTCGCGCATCTACAACGTGTGACAATCCCACGCTCTTCAGATTTTCCAGCGCCTGTTTGTGGCGACGCTCGTCGATCTCAATGGTAACCAGTTTTCCTCCCGTCTTGCTGAGCGCCCAGGCAATCCAGATTGTGGAATGCCCGGTAGAGGTGCCAATCTCGAGCGCCGATTTATAGTTGTTTTTCACGATCAGGTCGTAAAGCACCTTACCGTCTTCGTATGGCACATTCAGGTCATGCCAGCTGTTCCGATTGTCGCCCAGGAACTTTTGTACACGTTCGTCAGACACCGTCTGCCCGACGGCTGCTGTCACCAGGCAGGACAAGAGTAAAGGAAGGATTCTCATCGAGGGTCTTTCAGGTTAAATCTACATGGTAAACATCCGATGGGTTACGCAAGATGGCCCCTACGTGAAAGCCACCCGCCTGGGGAATGTCTTCGAGCAGTTCAAACACTTTGCACGAATGAGGCAGGGCTTCAAAGATCAGGAGAAAAGAATAGTCGCGCTTGTCGGGGACCATCGTCCACACGGGTGCAAGGGTGATATTCTCGGCATGTACGAGCCGGCTCCTCGAACCCGTCGCCTGGTCGATCAGGTAGGTGGTACTCCAGATCCTGATGAGCATCCCGCGCCAGCGATTCCTGAAGTTGCAGTGGACATAAACGTACGAATCGTTGGCCAATGCAGGGTTGAGTGCAACCAGCGTATCAAGGTCGATGGCGGGCTTTACTTTGACCGGTTCAACGATTGTGCCTGTACTACCCATCGCTTTTTCTCTCCATTGTAAATTTCGGGGGTATTACTCCGGAAGGCAAGCAAACACCGGCCATTTATCCACCGCTGGTCACTAATTTTTACGCAGGCCGGGTTATTTTTGCCCACACCCCTGTGCAATGAAGATTGTAATACTTGACGGCCACACGCTGAATCCCGGCGACCTGAGCTGGGAACCGGTCCAAAAGCTGGGCGATACGCGCATTTTTCCACGGACTGCTCCCAATGAAATTGCCGACCGCATTTCGGGAGCAGAGATCGTCCTTACCAACAAGGCTCCCCTTAGTCGTGACATCATTGCAGGAGCAAAGGAACTGCGCTACATCGGCGTAACCGCCACTGGCTACAACATCGTCGATGTGGAGGCCGCCCGGGAACGGGACATTGTCGTTACCAACGTGCCAGCGTATGGCACGCATTCCGTGGCGCAGCATACATTCGCCCTACTGTTCGAGCTGGCATCTTCAACCGGTCTTCACGCCGAAAGTGTGAAGAAGGGAGACTGGACTGCCCAACCCGACTTTTGCTATTGGAAAAAACCGATGGTAGAACTTCATGGACTGACCATGGGTATCGTGGGATTGGGAAAAATCGGCAGTGCTGTCGCAACAATTGCGCTTGCTCTTGGGATGAAGGTTCAGGCAGTACATAAGCATCCGGAACGGGACCGAATGGAAGGCGTGGTGTTTACCGACATGGAAACATGCTTTCGTACTTCCGATGTCGTGTCCTTGCATTGTTCTCTCAATAAAGGCAACAAAGAGTTTGTGAACCGTGAACTTCTTAAGACGATGAAGCCAACTGCGTTCTTGCTGAATGTAAGTCGCGGGGGACTTGTCAACGAAAATGATCTTGCGCGCGCATTGCATGAAGGTACAATTGCCGGTGCAGGCCTTGATGTGCTTTCGACAGAACCGCCACCGGCTGATAATCCACTACTGCGTGCACCTAATTGCATCATTACACCACACCAGGCTTGGGCAACGCAGGCGGCGCGAAGGCGATTGTTACAAGCGGCAGCCGATAATATTGCCGCCTTTCAGGCTGGTAAACCTGTGAACTGCGTTTAGGCCGCGAAGGGGTAGGTCTTGGGGTAACTGTAAATTAATTGTAAGTTGCTGATCACGAAAAAAGCCAGACTATGAAAAACACCCGCCGGACATTTATTAAGCAGTCAGCCCTCGCAGGTGCGGGACTGTTCATTGCACCCAATGTTTTCAGTTTCCGGGGCTCACCCAACAACAAGGTTATTGTTGGCGTGATGGGAACAAACAGCCGGGGCTTTGCCCTTGCGCGTATGTTCGCGAAGAATCCTGACGTGGAAGTTGCCTGCATATGCGATGTCGACGGCACGGTGGTTGAAAAGACCATCGCAGAAGTACAAAAGGTGACAGACAAGAAGCCCAAGGGTACTCACGACATTCGCCGGATGCTCGAAATGCCGGAGTTGGATGCGATCGTCATCGCGGCGCCGGACCATTGGCATGCACCGGCAGCTATCATGTCAGTGCGCGCGGGTAAGCACGTCTACCTGGAGAAACCGGCGTCGCATAGCCCGGCCGAAGGAGAGATGCTCGTGGAGGCTGCTAGAAAATACAACAAGCTTGTTCAGTTGGGTACGCAAAGGCGTTCCTTCCCGGTGATAACGGAGGGTATGCAGGCACTGCGCGAGGGCGTGATTGGCAAAGTGTATTTCGCGAGAGGATGGTATGCCAACAACCGGAAGTCGATAGGAAGGGGTCAGGTTGCGCCTGTACCTTCACACCTGGATTACGAGTTGTGGCAGGGTCCGGCACCCCGGCGTCCCTACAAGGATAACTTGATCCACTACAACTGGCACTGGTTCTGGAACTGGGGAACTGGTGAGGCGTTGAACAACGGCACTCACGAAATCGACCTGATGCGATGGGGCATGGGTGTGGATTTCCCCACGAAGGTGGTTTCAGCAGGAGGAAGGTATGCGTTCAACGACGACTGGGAGACGCCGGATACGCAAACCATCACGCTGGAATTCGCTAACAATACGTCGATGACCTGGGAGGGCCGAAGCTGCAACGACTTTAAGGAGTGGGGCAGTGGCCGGGGTGTGATCTTCTATGGAGAAAAGGGCACCATGCTCACGACAGGAGGAGATGAATACAAGATTTTCGAGCTCGGAACGGGCAAGCTCATCAAGGAAGCGAAGCCCAGCTCACAGATCAAGGATGAAACCAACACGATGGGAATGGGCGAGGTCTTGGATGGCATGCACATTACCAACTTTGTAAAAGCTGTCCAGGGTCGCGAACGTTTGACCGCACCAATCGAGGAAGGTCATAAGTCGACGCTGCTTCCGCAGCTCGGCAACATTGCCTGGCGCTCGGGTGCTACACTCTATTGTGATCCCTCAAACGGCCACATTCTCAAAAATCCCGAAGCCGCCAAATACTGGAGCCGGGAGTACGAACCAGGCTGGGAAATCATCGTATAACTATGTGCCTTATGTGGTTCAGTTTTTTTTGAACCACATAGGGCACATAGGTTCACATAGGAACACATAGAGACAGCAAACATTTGGCAAGTAGCGCAACTTCAACACTTCAACACACAACACTTCAACACTTTGTACAGCTACATCAACTTTTCGGACATCATTCGTGATGCGTGGGCAGGATACGATCCGTCGCGAACGGTAAGGTCGGTCGTTGACATCAGCGCAATGGTATCTACCAATCACGTGTTTCGTGTGAAGTTTGAGGACGGTGGATTTGTCATCGCGAAATGTTCATTCTTTGGAAAGTTCGAGCACTTCAAGGAGGACCATACGATAATCAACATCCTCGGCAACAACCTCCGACCACCATTTGAAAATTTCCTCGCCAAATCGCTCATGAAAGGAGACGAAGTCTACACGTTTCCGTACAAGCAGGGCATTATGGATGCCTGGGTGGTATTCTACAATCCCATCCGCATTGACCAGCGACTTCCAAGGAAGCTGGAGGAGTATCACATTCGTAAGCTTGGCGGTGAACTTGCGCGCTTTCACCTGGCATGCAAGGCGATCAATCCCTTGCTTCCTCACTATTCAAAGACGCTCAGAATCGACCTCAATCACCTTCTGGAGATTATCAATACGGAAGAGGGTCAGTTTGAACATCGCCAGCATGTTGATGACATCCGGCGTCAATGCGATATATTCTTTGAAAACTGTGATAAGCTTGGATACAGCAGGTTTGTGAAGCTGCCTGTTTTTGTCGACTGGAATATCGGCAACTTCTCCGTGACGAAGGATATCGGCTTTTTCTCGCGGTGGGATTACGACTGGTTCCGGATCAGCTCACGAATGATGGACTTTTACTTTTTCAGCCGCGTCTGTTCAACGATAGGCGACCGAACGCTCTTCAGCTACCTGATCGACCCGCTGATGGAAGAGCGCTTCATTTGGTTTCTGCAGGAGTACCATAAGGTCTATCCTCTTACCGAGCCCGAGATCCGTTTCCTGAAAGAGGCGTACCGCTTTTTCATCCTGAACTATGTGATCAAGTTCGGCCGCTATTTCTTCCATCAAGTGTATGCTACCCGGTTGCAAAAGGAGGCCTATGAAGCCTATTTTCCGTCCCTCGACAAGCATTTCGATGCAGAAAAGATCCTCAGGGCGCTGGGCCTGTAGGCCGCGAGCCATATATTTGACAGCGCTTCCTTTACTACAAACGTAACCTGCATGAAGACCAGGGACTTTAAGAGTATCGTCACCCGGTACGACGTGGTGTTTTTTGACGCCTACGGCGTCCTCAAGAATTACAACGGCCTGATACCGGGAATCGAGGGGACAATACGGTTCATGCTCGAGAACCAAATCGACTTTTACGTTCTGACAAACGATGCCTCCCGTAGTCCCGAAGAGCTGGCAGCTTCATACCAGGCCCTGGGCATCAAGGAGATCACGGCAGACAAGGTCATCTCCTCAGGGATGCTGGCCCGGGAATACCTCCGATACAAGGTCAGAAAGGGAACGGTCACATACCTTGGTACGTCTAAATCGGCCCACTACATTGAGACACTCGGACTGGATATCGTATCGATACGGCAGATCGACCTCGACGATGCCGAGGAGATTACGGCTGTCGTCCTGCTAGACGACGAAGGCTTCGACTGGAAGCGGGATATCAACAAGTTGATCAACCTGCTACGAAAACGAAATATTCCCGTGATCGTTGCCAACACCGATTTCGCCTACCCGGTGACCGAGGACGAAGTAGCCGTAGCGATTGGCGGACTGTCCGACATGATCGAAATGATAATCGGTAAGAAATTTATCAAGTTTGGAAAGCCCGATTCCCAGATGTTCATGTTTGCATACGAGCGTATCCTCGCGACCAGGCAGGTGAGTAAGGAGAAAATCCTGATGGTAGGAGACACCCTGAAAACGGATATCCTGGGCGGCAACAAATTCGGCATCGATACGGCCCTCGTGTTGTCAGGGAATACACTTCAGGAACATGCAGGATACCTCATCCGGTCTACGGGCATTATTCCGAATTACATCTGCGAGGATGCCGTGATTTCAACGAAGCGAACGGCTTGACTAAGGTTAGAAGTCGCCGCCACCCTGACCCTGCTCGAATCCGTTGTCCATTCCTTCTCCACGTTCCTGCTGGCGTTGGTTGCGTTCGCTATCCTTCTTGCGGTTGATTCGATAGTTGAAGGTGAACATTACGCTGCGGGGACGCCATTGTGACTCGGATTCAGAGTAGAAATCTTCGTTATCGATAATCTCGCGGAATTTGTTCGTGTTGAACAGGTCGCGCACACTAACCGTCACGGTTCCCCTTCCTGCCAGGACATCGCGCGACAATCCCAGATCTATCGCATAGTTCGAACGCATCCGTCCCTGGGTCGTCTCCCTGGGCGCGCGATACCTCCAGCTGGTTTGGAAATCGTATTTCTTCAGGAAAGTTATGCGCGACATCGCGCGTGCACTCAAGGTATATGTGTCCGCGTTGAGTATCTGACCTTCGTATTGCCCCTTTGTAACAGCACGGTAGAAGTTGGCATTGCTGGTGATTCGCCACCACGATGTGGGTTCCCAGTTGAAGTTGAACTCAAGCCCAACTGCGTCTTGCGTGGACAGATTCACGGGGAATATGCGGTTGTACCCTATGGAGTCAACTATGGTAATGCGGTTGACAACACCTGTCCGGTGACGATAGTAAACGCTGGATAGGATGGAGCCTGACTCCCAGTCGAACAGGTAACCGCCTTCGATGGAATGCGTGTATTCCGGCTTCAGGTCCGGATTGCCGGTGTATAGCGTCCTGTTATTGCTGTAATTGGAGAAAGGCATCAGGCTTCTGAACCACGGACGGCTCAGTCGATACGTGTAGCTGAGTTGAACCGTTTTGCTATCGGTGATGCGGTACGCCAGGTGTGAACTTGGGAATACGTTAAAGTAGTTTTGATACGTCGTTTTGTTTTCGCGGCTTAGTTCAACGGAAACATCAGTGAGCTCCCCGCGAAGACCAAACTGGTACGAAAAGCGATTGACCTCATTACCGAAGATGGCATATGCGGCGTGGATGTTTTCGGTGTAGACCATCCGATTGTCGAATTCGCCGACAGTTTCCCAGGTGGATTCGTCAGTAAGCTGCTCTACGAGAAAATCGTTGTCGATGACACGAAGTGTAGACTTGGCGCCTGCTTCAATCTTCCCACGCTGGCCGAACGGCTTAACGAAGTCAAGTTGAAAGAGAATGTTCCTCTCGTTCTCCGTGTTCGACGCGCGCTGATCGATCTGCGTATCCGCGGCCTCATCGCGCTCCAGGAAGGTCGAGTACTCTGTTTCAACGTTTTCAATCCATTTAAAGTCGGCCGTCAAATAATGATTGTTGCGCGGCCCATAGTCCTTTCGAAAGCTCAATGCGAATTCAGCATTGTCTTCAGGCTCCTCTTCGCGTTCATTGCGCGTGACCGTCCGAATCAGGGCTCCATTCTCGTCGAAGTCCCGGAAGATGTACGAAGATTTGTTCAGGCCATCCGACTTTCTGTAATTGACGGATCCCGTAAGGATGCTACTTTCATTAAAGTAATAGTCAACTCCAGCCATTAGGTTGTGGGAGACGCCCCCGCGTCTGCGGGTGTTTTCCTGGTAGTAGGAAAAAGAAGTGTCAGGTTGTGTGAATTGCTGGAAGGAATTGCCTGTGCCAGGGCTGGAGCGGTACCTGAAGCCGTAACTGGAAAAGAGATTGAACTTGTCACGTCTGAGGTTGAGCGTGAACGAGCCTCCGTAATTATCGGGATGTCCTGCATTCAGCGTAAACGCTCCGTTCACGCCTTGCCGCTCTTCCTTTTTGAGGATAATGTTGATGATCCCGACTTCACCTTCGGCGTCGTAGCGCGACGAAGGGTTCGTGATCACCTCAACGCTTTCAATGAGGTTAGCCTGGATTTGCTGTAAGGCATCCGCCGTGCTGATGCCCGTAAGTCCGGATGGTTTTCCGTTAATCAGAATGCGGACGTTCTCACTGCCACGCAGACTTACATTGCCATCGACGTCCACCGTGACGGATGGGACATTGTCCAGAATATCGGAGGCGCTGCCGCTGATATTTGTGAGGTCCTTACCTACGTTGAAGATTCGCTTGTCGAGGTAAAGCTCCATGGAGCTTCGCTCGCTCTGTACCGTTACCTCTTCCAGGAGCTGCTGGCCAGGCCGCAAAACGATCGTGCCAAGGTTAACATCTCCAGCGGTTACATCCACCCGGGGAATGGTTTTCTCTTCGTACGAGAGGAAAGTGATTTTCAGATAATATTGTCCCGGTCCAACCGGAATCCGGAACTGTCCTTCAGCTGTCGATACCGCTCCGGTCACCAGGGCCGAGTCAGCCCGGTTATATAAGGCGGCATTGGCAAAGGGTACCGGTTCATTGTTTTCGTCGACGATCGTACCTGAAATGATGTGTTCATCGTCTGATTGTCCCAACGCGATCAGGGTGCACGCTACAGTCAAAAAAATCGCAGAAAAAAATCGCTTCATCTCCATTCACTATAAGGGAACAAGATAGCGCTACAATTTGAAGAGATTTTGAAGGCAATTCAGGTCGAAAATTCAACAGAAAGCGTGTGCCAGGGTTCGTCGAAAGTGTACGAAACTTTAGCACCGGTAATGTCACAGATTTGTTTCACGATGGCCAGTCCCAGTCCGATCGAATCTTTACTCTGATTTCCTTTCCGAAAACGTTTGAACATCTGTTCCGGAGGCCCGTCGGGTGCTGGACCCGTATTCCGGATTACCAATTTTGGATTGGAAAGTTTTACATCAATGGCGCCGTGCTCCGTGTTGTGTCGGATCGCGTTGCTCAGCAGGTTCGTTAACAACAGGTCGGCGAGCACGGGATTAAATTTCAGTTTTACATCTTTGGCAATATTGCTGGATAAACGGATGCCTTTCATCTCAATAAGATCGGCAAATGTACCGAGCATGTCTTCCACACTTTGTGTGAGATTGATTGGTTCCGTTGCTTCAAATTCCTGGTTGGTGAGTTTCGTGAGGAGCGTTAACGACTGTCCCATGCGTGAAAGCTTTTCGACGGCATCATGGGCAGCGGTGATGAGCCGGGCCTGTTCATCCTTGTTGTCGGTTTCGGCAAGCAGTTCCAGTTTACCGCGTATGATGGCCAGGGGAGTCAGCATCTCATGGGAAGCGTTTTCCGAGAACTCCTTTAATGCCTTGTAGTCGGCCTGTGCCTTCGCCGTCATGTCAGCGAGGAAAGAATTGAGTTGTTTGAATTCGTGTGTATTGGTGGAAGGCAACTGTATGCCGCCCTCTCGGCGGACATTGAAATTGCGAATGGCCTTCAGTGTATTTTGAAAGGGTAGGAGGATGCGCCTTGATATCAGCATACTGGAAACGGTCACGAAAAGCAGAAGCAAGGCTATAATGCGAACCGCTGATTTGGTGATGGCGTCTACGATGTCGTCAGGTTCGACCACAACATCATAGGCGCTGATGAGGTAATGTTGCCCGTTGATGTGGTACGATGCTTTTGCCTTAAGGTGACGTTCCATGCGCTGGAGGTGACGGTGCATGGCAATTGTGTCGTACACACTGAAAGGAATCTCGGGCTGAGACGCATCGATGATTTTGATCTGAACCGGGTCAACGTTGAGTTTTTCCAGCGGGGTACCATTACGGATGCGACGGGCTGTGTTGTCCAGCCAGCTTTTCAACTCAAGCGACTCTTCTTTATCGACTTCTTCCTGTACGTTATTGTAGACGATGAAGCCGCCGACCAGCAGCACGATGAGCGTGACGCCCAGGTAATACAAGGTAAAGCGCGTTATGATTTTCATTTTAACGCGTTGAATTTGTACCCGAGTCCATATACCGTTTCGATATAATCCCTTCCGCTGGCCTGATCGATTTTCTTGCGAAGATTTTTCACGTGTTGATACACGAAATCGACATTGGCCAGATGGTCAATGTAATCACCCCATAGGTGTTCGGCGATGGACTGCCGCGTGAGCACGCGGTTTTTGTTTATAACAAAGTACAGTAACAGCTCAAATTCCTTTGGCGTAAGATCGAGTGGCTTTCCCGCGATGAGTGCTTCCATCGTGTCGGGATTGACAGTAACGTCGTTCACGGAAATTGCACGTTCACCATTAAGATTGCGCCGACGAAATATGGCACGCAACCGGGCGTTCAGTTCGGTAAGATGGAATGGTTTGGTGAGATAATCATCTGCGCCCAGATCAAGGCCCCGGACACGATCGTCGAGGGCATTCTTTGCTGAGACGATTAGGATGCCTGACTCGATGCGCTGTTCTTTCATGAATTCTATAAGCTCCAGTCCATTGCCATCCGGAAGCATCAGGTCCAGGATCACGCAATCGTATTTGAATGAAACGATCTTGTCGCGAGCTTCATTCAGCGCATGCGTCGTTTCGCAGACATAACCTTCCCGCCTGAGGAACGACTCCATGTTCCGTGCGAGCTCCAAGTTGTCTTCGATAACGAGCACTTTCATCAAAAAGTAAAGTTAGGACAAATTCCTGAAGGAAATTTGAAGGATGGGGCGCGGGGAACACGGGTCAGAAAAGGGAAAAACGACGTGGATTGATATATTGCGCTATGGAGAAGAAATCCGGTTCAAAGGCCTCGATTGATGTCTCGCCCCGCGTGGGATCAGTGTCGGCCATTGTCCTTGCGCCTCCTTCGCCGTCAGCGGTTCTTGCGTTGGCGCATGGCGCAGGGGCTGGGATGAATCATCCTTTTATGAGTACGCTGGCCGAAGCGCTATTCAAGCATGAGATCGCGACGGTTCGGTACAACTTTCCTTTCGCTGAAAAAGGCAAAGGGCGTCCCGATCCGGCAGCGGTGGCGGAGCAGGTCGTGGCTGCTGCCGTCGCTTATACGCGTGACCAGTTTCCGAAAGTGCCGTTGTTTGCCGGTGGGAAGTCGTTTGGTGGACGCATGACTTCCCATTGGGTGGCGAATGAAAATCCGGATTACGTTAAGGGGCTTGTCTTCTTTGGATTTCCGCTCCATCCTCCCGGCAAACCGGCCACAGACAGGGCCTCGCACTTGGAGTCGGTTGGCGTGCCGATGTTATTCCTTCAAGGCACTCGTGACGCGCTGGCTGAATGGTCGCTCATCGAACGCGTCGTGTCCAATCTGCCCGAAGCTACCCTGGAAAAATTGGAAGGGGCGGATCATGGCTTCCGAGCGGGTAAGGGGTATTTGACAGCGGAACTGGCAGAACGGGCAGCGAAGTGGATTAATAAGATGTGCACTCTCACACTCGCACTGTTCGTCCTCCACTTTCATTTTTTCCCATAATTCTTATTTTTGCCCCCGTCTCCCCGGGCGCGGAGACCTCCAGGATGTATCTGAATTTCAAATCATTGGACGTGGGTGTCCGGTTTTTTGGCTTATGGATATTCGGATTGAAAACCTGTCAAAGCGCTACGGAAGCCAGGTCGCGGTAGACAACATCTCGTTTAACGTTCGGACCGGAGAAATTCTGGGCTTTCTTGGACCCAATGGCGCCGGGAAAAGTACCTCTATGAAGATGATCACGGGGTACCTTGGCATAGGCCAGGGAGAGATCTTCATCGGAGGACGGAGTATGCGCCAGGAACCCGACGCCCTCAAGCGACACATTGGATACCTTCCCGAAAACAATCCCCTTTATCTCGACATGCCGGTGATCGACTACCTGGCATTTTGCGCGGAGCTTCAGGGTGTCGGGAAGAGTAAGGTTCCCATTCGCATCCGCGAAATGGTCCGCATATGTGGCCTGAACCGGGAAAAGCACAAAAAGATCGGGGAACTCTCAAAAGGATACAGGCAACGCGTAGGCCTCGCTCAGGCCATGATCCACGACCCTGAGGTGCTGATCCTGGATGAACCTACCACGGGACTGGACCCGAACCAGATCGTCGAGATCCGAAAGCTCATCCGCGAGCTGGGGCGCGAAAAGACCGTAATCCTTAGTACGCACATCCTTCCTGAAGTAGAAGCGACTTGCGATCGAATCCTCATCATTAACAAGGGTAAGATCGTTGCCGACGGAACTGCCGACACGTTGCGTCGCCAGGCAACGGGAACAGAACTGCTGAAGGTGCGCATCGAGGACGGTGTGAGCGATGACGTCGTCAAAGCCCTGAACGCGCTGCCTCCTGTCGACAAAGTTGTTGTTGTCGATGCCGGAGAGAACCGCTTTGAAGTCCAGGCTAAGCCGGGGGTGTCCTGCAAGCGCGAGATCTTCCGTATGTGCGTCGACAAGGGATGGATACTGAGCGAACTGACTCCGGTAGAAACGCGGCTGGAAGACATATTCAGAAACCTGACCATGAACTGATATGAAGGGAATGTGGATCATAGCGAAACGCGAGCTGAATTCATTTTTCGATTCCCTGATCGCCTATATCATGCTCGTGCTGTTTTTGGGATTCAGTGGCTTCTTCACGTGGATTCTGGGACAGGATGTATTTTATGTTGGACAGGCCAGCCTTGAATCGTTCTTTGGCGTGTCGTACTGGACCCTTTTCTTTTTCATACCAGCGCTGACGATGCGGTTGCTGGCTGAGGAGCGAAAGACTGGAACGATAGAATTGCTTCTGACGCGTGCGGTATCGGATCGTGCAGTGGTTGCGGGGAAATTTTTTTCCACCATCATCCTGATTTGCATCGCTCTTCTGTTCACGATTCCTTATGTTATCACGATTTCGAGCATCGGCGACATGGATTCGGGTGAAGTGATTTGCGGCTACCTGGGACTGCTACTGATGAGTTCCATGTACGCGGGGATTGGAGTGTATGCAAGCAGCATTACGAGTAACCAAATCGTGGCGTTTCTCACCGCGTTGTTTATCGGGCTTTTCTTCCACATCATCTTTGGCGTTGTCGCCGGACATTTCGGTGGATGGGTCGGTGCGGTTTTCTCAGCGCTGAGCGTCAACACGCACTTTGAAAGCATTTCACGGGGTGTGCTCGATTCCCGCGATGTATTGTATTTCTGCTCAGTAACAATAGTAGCACTACTGCTTGCTGAATTGTCGTTGGCGAAAAGACATGTAATGTAAAGCGGAGATGAAATCCTCGATACATACGCAGACGTACCTGATTATCGCGATCATTATCGTGCTGAACCTGCTGGGATCCGAATACTATTTTCGGCTTGACCTGACAGATGATAAGCAATACACGTTGAGCAGGGCTACGCGCGATATTCTCAAAAACCTGGAGGAGCCGGTTACGGTGAAAGCATACTTCTCGCAAAACCTGCCGCCGGATATTGCCCGGACGCGTCAGGATTTTCAGGATCTCCTCGTTGAATATGCAAGCCGCTCGGACGGACAAGTGCTGTACGAATTCATCAATCCCAACGAAAGTGATAGCAAAGAACAGGAGGCCACACAAAACGGTATTCATCCCGTTCTTATCAACATGCGGGAGAAGGATCAGGTCCGTCAGCAGAAAGCCTTCCTCGGTGCAACCGTGTACCTGGGCGATGAAGAAGAGGTAATTCCTTTCATTCGTCCCGGGGCCGCAATGGAATACGCGTTGACAACCGCGATTAAGAAGTTGTCCGTTTCACAAAAACCCAAAATCGGATTCATACAAGGACACGGCGAACCGGCACTTCACGAAATGGGCCAGGTGACTGAGCAACTCAGGGTGATGTATGAACCGGTGACAATCAATCTGGATGATTCGTTGGGTATCCCTGACGACATCAAGACCCTGGCGCTCGTGCGGCCCAGGGACTCCATACCACAGAAGCATCTTGAGTTGCTGGATGAATTTCTTGAGAATGGCGGACGCGTTTTAATTGCCGTCAATGCTGTGGAGGGCGATTTCCGGTCGATGTACGGCCACGCTTCCAATACGGGAATCCTACCGTGGCTAAAGGAAAAAGGAATAGAGGTGTTGCAGAACTTTGTGGTCGACGCAAGCTGTGGATCGGTTTCGGTTCCGCAGCAGCTGGGATTCTTTACGATCCAGGCCAGCATTTCTTTCCCCTATGTGCCGGTGATTGGAACGTTTGCCGATCACCCGATAACGTCAGGACTTGAAGGCGTCATGCTGGAGTTCGCGAGCGAGATTAAGTCGGCGGCCGATTCGTCAGTCGTGTATACGCCACTGGCATTGTCATCAAACCTGTCATCTACACTTCCGGCCCCGCAGTTTTTCGATGTAAACCGGCAATGGACGGAAGACGATTTCACCAGGGAGAACGTCGTGGTGGCTGCAGCACTTGAAAGCACCGCAGAGGTGAATCCCTTCCGTATGGTGGTTATTGGTGATGGCGATTTCGCCGTGAATGGTCCTCCGCAACAGCAGCGTCAGTTGCAGCCTGATAATGTGAATCTTTTCGTGAACGCGATTGACTGGCTTTCGGACGACACGGGACTGATCGCTTTGCGTACCCGGGGCGCCGTATCGCGGCCGATCCGGGAGTTGGATGAATCAACCCGATCTCTTTTAAAGTACACCAACTTCCTGCTGCCCGTGCTTCTGGCTGTAGGCTATGGTGTGGTACGCTCACAAAGAAACCGGGCAGTGCGGATGCAACGAATGAATGAGGATTATGAAGCTAACTAATACGCACATTCTTGCTGCGATCTTTTTTGTGTTGGTTGCAGGCTTTGTGGTGACGAGAGTGTTCAGGTCGCCCGCACGGATGAGCAATATTGAAGCTGCCGCTTTAAAAGTGGATACTGCCGCTGTTACGGAGATAAGAATCCTCAGAAACAGCGCGACTGACTCAACAGAAAAGGTGCTTACGCGAAACAACGGTACCTGGCGCGTGGAGCAATCTGGTATCAATACTTCTGCTGACGCGTACTCGGTTTCAAGATTGCTGGAGTCGCTGGCCAACATGGAATTTGATCGAATCGTAACGCGCAATAAAGACAAGTGGGAAGACTACGGCGTCACGGACGACGATGGTATCGTTGTAAACGTATCGGGCGCATCAGGTGAATTGGCGACGTTTGTCCTCGGCGCTCCGCGCGGTGGTGAAGCGTTTGTACGCAAGGGCGATGCCAACGAGGTCTATACGGTGAACGCTTCTGTTCACAGCACGTTTGGTCGCGACTTCAATTCATTCCGTAACAAGACTTTTCTCAAGGTGCCCAAGGATCTGGTGTTGCGCATGGACTTCCGTTACCCTGCGGACAGCGGTTTTGTCGTTGAACGCAAGGACAACAAATGGATGATAGGGGATACACCTGCTGATTCCGCGAAAGTGGAAAGCTTCCTCAATACTTTGCGCTCAAGAAACCTCAATGCCTTTGCAGATGATTTTGTACCATCAGGAGATCCGGATCTCTCGCTCGTGGTGAGTGGCAATTCAGGCGATCTGGAGACGGTTCGCGCCTGGAGGCAACCTGACGCGACGTGGCGACTTGCTTCCACAGTGCAGCCCGACGTGTACTTCTCCGACAGTGGTACTCGGATTATTGCAGACCTGTTCAGAAAGCGCGAAGACTTTCTGGCGGAGACCAATTGATACCTCTGGTCTCCAGAGTACATTTTTCTGTCCGAGAGGGCTACGCCGCTCCTGGCCTGGCTGCTTACCTTCGGTTACGTTAATTGCATGTTCAATCCAAAACGAAAGAGCGTATGAAGGCAACAGTTAAAGGTCTGGTTGAAGAGGCCAATGCGAAGGTAAAGACTCACGAGGTTCAGGAGGCCATCAAGTTGGTGAAGAACGCTAACGTCCAGTTCGTTGACGTTCGCGAAGACCGCGAAGTTCAGGAAGAGGGCATGATTCCGGGCGCTATTCACGCTTCTCGCGGCATGCTGGAGTACTATCTTGATCCCGAGAGTCCATACTTTAAGAAGGAGTTCGCCGCGGGCAAGGATCTGGTTTTTTATTGCAAGAGTGGAGGTCGCTCAGCGCTGGCGACGCAACGCGCGGTGGAGTTGGGTTACAAGAATGTGTCGCACGTTGGGGGAGGGCTGAATGCATGGAAAGCAGCCGGCGGACCGCTTCAGAATGCTAATAATCGTGAAGCGGTTCCGGCGGACTAAAAGAGGTTACATTAGAAGTGGCAATTTGTTAATTTCAACGGAAGCATCGTCTGCGTACTATGTTTCCGCTGCTTGACTTTGTCTACGAAAATTGCCTGTTCAGACAGTTCAAGGTAAATGACCTCTTGTTCATCGAATACAAGTGCGTCGCCGAGGAGTCTTTGTGTAAAATCTGGTCACAGCACAACTACTTTGTATATGTGCTAACGGGGAAGAAAATCTGGCAAACTCCCCGCGCATCGTATGAACTTACAGCAGGGCAGGGGATTTTCGTAAAGCGGGGCGCAAACGTCGTTCACCAGTTCTTCGATAACGACTTTTGTGCCCTGATCATTTTTGTGCCGGACGATTTCCTTCGCGATGTAGTGTCGGGTTGCATGGTTTCTCCATCTCATGGTGATGATACGCCGCCTACAGATTCGGTTGTTCGGCTTGCCATCAATCCCGTGCTAAGCGCGTACTTTCAATCGGTGTTCGTTTACTTCCAGGAGGATTGCGATCCTCCTGTTCCCCTGTTGGAGATGAAATTTAGGGAGCTTGTCATGAATCTCCTATCCTCACCGGAAAACGAAGCGATTGGCGGGTATCTCCGATCGCTGTGCAAGACATCGCGGACATCGTTGAATGAGATCATGGAGTCGAACTTCATGTACAACATGAAATTGGGAGAGTTTGCGCGACTCTGTGGCCGTAGTCTTACCGGATTTAAACGCGAGTTCCAGGAGCTGTATAAGATGCCGCCCGGTCGATGGCTCACGCAAAAGCGACTTTATTATGCGCGACACCTTTTGTTGACGACGGATAAAAATGTCAATGAAATCGCCTACGCCTCCGGTTTCGAGAATCCTTCTCATTTTATTCGAACCTTCAGGCAGGCTTACGATCTCACTCCGCTGCAATACCGTAAGCGCACGCCCGCGGTTGCCTAGGCAATTTCATTGGACCGACGCTTACTCGAACGTATAGTCAACGTCGACAAATCGCTCAAGCAGTTGAGTGCTTTGGTCGGGATTGGTAATGGAAATTTTTATTTGGTCGACGTGCAAAGGCCCGGATCCAACATCTTCCGTGGAAAAGATCACGGTGCGCTGCCCGGACCCTTTGAATACGCCTGACGATGAATAAACGTATCCTTCCGATTTGTCGCCTTCCGTGTAAGGAATAATCCAGATCCGTGCACCTTCCGGGTGCGAAATGTGGTAATCGTACGTGATCGTCACGCGATCTGACGTGCTCGTCTCGTAGAAACCAAGCGTGGCTGGAGATTCCGGATCAACAGCCATGATGCTGATGTCGTTTACTGGAGTGCTCTCTTCATCGGACTTACACGAGAGAAAGAGAACAAAGAACATGAGACAACACAATCCGAAACGGGATTGTGAACGCCAACTAAGAACCGTTTTCATGACACTATGATTTAAGTTTAAACAGCTGATACTTTCAGTGGTCAGGTCAGGTTCCGGCAGAGTGTACTTCGAATTTGAATGCAATCGATCAAATAGCTTGTAACGATTGTATCAAAGTATTGTATCGGGAAAAGCTCAGAGCGAGGAATGGTTAACCTTTTTCAGTCAACAGTTCCTGAATGGAGGGTTGTAATAATTAATGACGAGTAGGACGCAACGACAATCGACCGCTTCCCAGCAGTAGCAGTACTACGGAATTGCACAGGATGATTATGGCCGGAAATGCCGGAGGATAAGCATCTCCTATGTGTACGCCGATGAGTGCCACTGCGAAGTTGAAGATCATGATTGCTGCGGCTACTCTGATCCAGACTCCGAGGATGTACATCATGCCGCATAATAATTGCGCATAGACGGAAACCACGGCGCAAAAAAGGGGAAGGGGAAAATGGTGCCCATCGAGGAAGTCGCGGAATTCAAGCATGCGTTCCCACGATACGACGTTGTCAACGACTCCGTAGATGAGGTGAAAACCTACCGGAATTCGAATGAACAGCATCGCAAGGGAGTGCTTGTCTGGGACAGGATTCATAGGTTGAAAGGGTGATTGGATTTGGATCAAAAGGATTTATAGCAATATTGAAATATCGTTCTAATCCGTGAAATCTTAAAATCGTTTTCTCCTGTCTTGTGTTGCGATTTAAGATGTTGGGATAGTTGGCCCTGCTTCGCAATTCTAAATGGTCTTAATATTTGGGATATACACCTAATTGTGCGTCGGCCACCCACATCGTTGCAAGTTCACTTTGGGACGGCCCAACATCAACACATCAACACTTCAACACCCCGTAAACACGTAAGCGCCTTCACAAACGAGAACGGCCAGCCATTTGCGGCTAGCCGTTCTGAGAAAGCGGGAATGGTTCCGCTGGAGTTAGATCGCTTCCGAACCGCGCTCGCCGGTTCTCAGCCTGATACACTCCTCTAAAGGTACTATGAAGATTTTCCCACTGCCGATGAGCCCGCTGTCGTTTGCCTTGGTTGCCGTCAGGATGGCATCGCAGGCGGGCTTCACAAACGCATCGTTGAGTGCGATTTCGACGCGGACGTTGGGTACGAGGTTAGGTACTACCTTCTGTCCGCGATAGATTTCTTCCACGTGCGTCCGTCCGTGTCCTGAAACGTGGTTGACGGTGATCCTGGATATTCCGGCGTTGACCAGCGCTTCACGGACTTGGTCCAGTTGATTTTCCCGGATTATTGCTATCAATAGTTTCATGTCTTGTTGTATTTAGGATGTTTTGAGTATTGCTATGGCTGACACCGAATTACAGCGAGTAGTACGGTGCCGGCCGCAACGTCTGGTACATTAGCTGGGATTGATAAGTCCGTATCCGCGCTCACCGTGGTAGTAGTTGTCAAGGCCTTTCATTTCAGCCTCATTCGAAGAGCGGAACTTCAGAATCTGGTTCAATATCAGCAGGATGACCAGCGTACCGACAGCAGCGTACGCGATGGCGATGAGTACAGCGGTTGCTTGTACACCAAGTTGTTGCATGGTGGACCAGCTGCCGCCAGCGGCAACGGCTGCGTCAGCCATCCAGCTATCGCGGATAAAGAAGGTAAGACCGATAGCGCCTACAATACCGCCGACACCGTGAATACCAAATACATCCAACGTGTCGTCGTATCCGAGTTTGTTCTTAATAATGATCGAGAGATAGCAGAAGCCCGATGCGAGGATACCGAGGAACAGGGAACCCAGAGGCTCGAGAACACCAGCAGCGGGGGTGATGGCAACGAGACCTGCGAGGATACCACTGGCAAATCCCAGCGCGGTTGCCTTACCTTGATGGATGCCTTCGATGATAATCCACGTCAAAGCACCGGCTGCAGCTGCAATTTGTGTTGCAGTAAGAGCTTGTGCCGTGCTCAATCCACTGGTAAGACTGCTACCTGCGTTGAATCCGAACCAACCTACCCAGAGGAGCCCGGCACCGATCATGGTCATGACGAGGTTATTCGGACGCATGGGAAGGTGCGGGTGAAGTTTTCTTCCACCGATAAAGATGGCAGCAACAAGACCGCTCACACCGGCAGAGATGTGCACCACAGTACCACCGGCAAAGTCGATAGCACCAGCAGCACCCAGTTTGAACAGGAAGCCATCGCTTGCCCATACCCAGTGTGCAAGGGGATTGTATACGAGAATACCCCACAGTGCGATGAACCAGCAGTATGCTTTGAACGAGACGCGTTCAGCAAAAGCGCCGGCGATGAGGGCAGGAGTGATGATGGCGAACTTGGCCTGGAACATGGAGAATACATATTCGGGTATTCCACCGTCCAGGATGCTGTCGTCAATGCCGCTCAGGAGGAAATAGTCCGGGTTCCAACCGAACCATCCGCCCAGCACGTTACCGCCGAATGCCATGCAGTAACCGCAGATGAGCCATAGTACGGTCATGACGCCCATAGCAGCAAAGCTGTGCATCATGGTGCCCAGCACGTTCTTGGTGCGCACCAATCCACCATAGAACATCGCCAGGCCCGGAACCATTAATAACACCAATGCCGTGGATGTTAGCATCCAGGCGGTCGCACCCGAATCGATCTCGACGGTGTCTTGTGCGAAGAGTCCTGTCACAGGCATCAAACATAGGATCCCCATGACATACAGGAAACGCAAGGAGGTTTTCATGAATGTAGAGTAGAAGGTTTAAAGGTTGAAATTAGAATAGCTTAGTTGTATGCGAAGTTAACAGAGGAAGCCATTATGTCAAGAGCCGTTGCGGTTGAGAACCGTTATCGTAACAATTTTAACAATCCGCGAAATCAGGGCAGCAACGGCATGAAAACGATTGCGGATTCGGATGCTCGGTGATGGCAATCAGAGGGAAAAGGCACCGAAAAATTTTTTCGGGAACGTCAAAAAATTTCTGCACCAGGAACATGAAGCGTGATGATGCGCATACGTGAGGATATGGAACACATAGGATATAGCCCTTCGACAAGCTCAGGAACAAGGCACATAGGATTCACATAGAATTTGAAGTCGCCTGACGGCGACTGGTGGCCCAAATTTAGGTAACCACTTATCGTCAAGTTCGCAGTCACTGGGCAGGTACCCCAACTTCAACACATCAACACATCAACACATCAACACATAGGTTGGTTAGCTCCAACATAAACACGTGAGCACGTAAACACCTATATTAGCGTTATGGAAGAACGATACAATGCCTATTCCTTTTTGCTCGACCGAACTGCAAGGAAGGTTAAGCAGTTTGCTCAAAGGCGCTTTAAGGAGATGGGCTTTAACATCACGGTCGATCAATGGCTGGTGCTGAAGCAACTGTATGAACGGGATCGGTTGAAGCAAAATGAACTTGCGGAACTCGTGTTTAAAGATAACCCAACGCTTACACGTATTATCGACCTGCTTTGCGAAAAGGGGCTCGTCGAGCGCAACACGCATCCTGAAGATCGGCGTTGTTTCATGGTGTCGCTCACCAGCAAGGGCAAGAGCAAGGTAAAAGAAATGCTCCCGAAAATTCAGGAAGTGCGCCTC
>DATCLO010000133.1:0-5541 GCA_036563875.1 Cyclobacteriaceae bacterium | reverse complement strand
CTGGTAGTTTCGGAGGGCATCAACAAACGCTTCCCGTTTGTCGACGCGCTTGCTCTCAAAATTAATGCCGCCCTTCTCAAGAGACCATCTGATCAATCCCGAGTCCTCCTCAACGTCCTCCAGCATGAGTATCTTGAGTCTTCTATCCATACGGCATGAGTCGATGGCGAATATGTGTCGTTAACCCACTTTCCGCGCGGCGTCGGGCGGACTCAACCAATTCCGGCGACCCGATCGTCAGGCAAAATGGACTGAATAAAATCAAATAACTGCTGAAAATGCAGTTCTGAATTTAGAAAAATAGACCTTACCATCCAAGACCGGGATCGCCCTGCCCTGATGCTGAAGGTGATAAGATGCAACGTACGGAAATTCCGGTGATCGTTTTCTTCAATGTTGGCGCAAACATTACACCCACGTCCTATGGGTTGCCCATCTCGTCGCAATTACACAGTGGGGACAGAATTTCCCGACTGACAAGCTTCAGAAAAAGCTCAACACCGACCGCACCCGGAATACGCCTCTCAACCTCAGAACTATCGCGCGAACCACCACGAGGACGCTTATAAATGCGATCACACCCAGGAGGATAAGTCGTGTTGATAAGCTCTGACGCGGACCTTTTTGGGTGTTTTTCGCCGATTGCATACGCCAATTATTTCGTCGTCGTGTTTCCGCCAAGGAATTCATCGGCTACCTTCTCGTCTTCCTCGATCTTTTGACCGATCGTCTGACACAAGTCATCAAGGTAGCGGCGGAGTTGACTATTGGATTGACGGCCAACGCGCATCAGCAGGAGCTCAATCTCTTTGTGCTTCTCGATATACCAGTAAATGTTTACGCGGAGGCAAAGATGATAATTTCGCTGGTGCGGCTGCAGGCGCCTGACCAGTCTTGTCATCCGCGACAATAGTTCAGAATAGCTTTGAACGGTGAGTTCGTCTTTAACCACCCTTATCCCCTGCCCTGCTTTTATCTCTGCCACATGAAGGGCGCTTTGTCTCGCGCCATCGCAAAGCTCGGAGAAACGGTGTGCTAATTTCTCAGGGTTAACTCTGATTTTTGAAGGATCAGGGAAAACCCTGGCGTTGTAATCAAAATCTTCGCCGTGTCCCGTGTCTTTTTAATGGGGGCGTGGAAGTGCGAAATAAAAAGTGGCCCCGGCATCCGGGTGAGCATCGGCCCAAATGCTTCCGCCGTGACGGTGCAATATCCGCTGAACAATTGCCAACCCTACACCAGTGCCTTCAAACTCCTCCTGCGAATGGAGTCTCTGAAATACGCCAAAGAGTTTTTCATAGTACTGCATATCAAATCCGGATCCGTTGTCGCGCACAAAGTATAGATTCCGCTCGCCTTCCACTCTTCCACCCACTTCAATGATTGCCTTCGACTTGCGGCCGGTATACTTTAAAGCATTGGACAGAAGGTTTGTCCATACATGTCTCATGGTCACGCTGTCGGCAAATGCCGGCGGCAATGGCGCTCGTGTGAATTCAATATCTCTACCATCCTGTTCCCGGCGCAACTCTTCCCAAATACTATCGACCATGTCTTCCATGGAGATCGTCCCCTTCATAAGTTCTTTGCGGCCGAGCCTGGAGAATGCAAGCAAGTCATCGATCAGCTGACCCATCCGCCGCGCATTGTGTTGTATGATGTTGATCAACCGGGTCGCCTCGCTATCAAGTTTGCCTCCGTACTCCTCCGAGAAGATATTCATATAACCGTGTATCGAACGCAACGGCGCACGCAAGTCGTGAGACACAGAATACGAGAACGACTCCAGTTCCTTGTTGGCCGCCTCAAGTTCCCTGGTACGTTCGGCAACCATCGCTTCAAGTTTCTGATTAAACGATCTTACTTCTTCTTCGGCACGTTTGTATTTGGTAATGTCTGAATAGAAAACGGCTATCCCGTCGTCCTGCGGCAGAATGCGCGCGTCGATCCAAATGGAATAGTTTTCAGCGTACGTCACAAAACTCGTTGGAATGCGGTCGCGCATCACCTTGTGATATTCAGTCCAAAAGATGCTGCCCACGAGATGGGGAAATTCCTCCCAGAGTACTTTGCCGATGATCTGCTCTCGCGTGCGGCGCATCCGTTCGAGTGCATGGTGATTGGCATCCGTAACCCGCCATTGCGCGTCAAGGCACAAATAGGAGTCTCTCATTCCCTGAACCATGTTACCAAGCCGCACGTGTCGCGCATGGAGTTCACGGTTTTGCGCTTCGATCTCCGACAGCATGTTGTTAAAAGCATCCGTCAGATATCCGATTTCGTCGTTGTTTTCCTTGGTGGCGCGCAACGAGAAATCGCGACTTGCAGAAACTTCTGCTGCCGTTCTGGCCAGGGAGAGAATTGGACGCGAGATGCGCTGCTGAAGTCTGAACGAAACTATGAAGGCCATGACCAACGCACCCACTGCTAACGCTGCGGCGAGAATAAAGTATAGTTGAAAACGCTCCCTTGCCTCAGCCATGTTCGAACGAATGAAAAGCGTGCCCAACCGGGCGTCGCCCTGAACGACAGGCTGAAACCCTTCGAGATATCGACCTTTCAGAGAGTAACCTTCTTCACCAGTCAGCTGGGGCAGATCAGAGGTTTCCCCTTCGGGATACACCGAAAACACATCGCCGTTCTTGTCGTACAAGGCAGCAAGAACAATGTGCGGTTCTGATCGCAACGCGGAGAGTATTTCCGCGGCCTCCTCAGGACTGTCAAAAGCCAGCGCGGCGGTGCTGTTAGTGGCAACAATAGAACCGATACCTTGCAATTCAGAGATGGCTGTCTTGCGGTATGTGAAAAATTCATATGTGAGGAAAGCAGCGAGCGTCAGGAGCACCACGACTCCGCTGGTCAGCAGCATTACCGCAACCAGTTTCCATTTTATTGGAAGTGGGGCCAGCCACATAACCTCAGGATTTTGGAATTGAAATATCCGCCAGTCTCAAAAGCTTTGAACTTATCATCAGCCCGGAAGAGCGTGCAGCCTCCGGATTAATCTGCAAGCGAATCTTGCTGTCCTCTGAAAAGAATCTGATCATCCCTCCCGCCCGTATGAACGCGGGATTGTCACCTACGGTGAGTGTAGCCCGGGGTTCCAATTCTCTCAACACCGTCCTGAGTTGTCCCAGTCCTTCAGTGCTAACAAAAAGAATGTGGCACTTATCGATCTCTTCGAGCCTACCAAAGCGCTTAACCTGCAGGGGGTGACCTTTGATTGATTCTCCGGAAACGACGTCGTCGAGGTACTGACCAAAAGGGTCCGCGCCGAGAACGCCAATGACCATTGGTTCATCCGGGCGGGTAAAACTTTCTTCCGGCCATTCAACAAATTGGGCGAAATGAAAAAGGAAGACGGCCTTCACCTTATACTCATCCGGTACCTGCACGGGCGCATGCGAGCCCTGTGCCTGCACGGATGCCAGGAACCCACACAACCATAGAATCCGAGACATCAGCCCGTGTTTCACGCCACTGCCGCTATTTTATGAATCACTAATGTGGGGAAGGTCTGGTGCCGGGTTGTTTTGCCAGGAACCTTTACAAGGATAATGCCAGGACCGGCCACCTACTATATCCTTCATTATCAGGACGTTTTGTTAATCACGATCCAGTACAGTCCCAGGTCACTGACGATCTTCACAAAGTTTTCGAACTCCACGGGCTTCACAATATAGCTGTTCGCGCCGAGATCATAGCACCGCTTAACATCAGGATCTTCAGCGGAAGAGGTGAGAATGACAACCGGGATTGAGCGGGTTCGGGGATCCGATTTTATTGTTCGCAGCACTTCAATGCCGTCGACCTTAGGCATTTTAAGGTCCAGGAAAACGACGCGGGGAACAAATTCCGGATTTCTAGAAGCGTACTTTCCGGTTGCAAACAGAAAGTCGAGAGCCTCGGCTCCATCGCGAAGGTGAATGAGCTTGTTTGCCAGATTTTGTTTCCTGAGCGCCCGGATGGTTAACTCAGCATCGTAAAGATTGTCCTCAACAATCAGAATTTCGATTTCATTGCTATGCATTGGCGCTCAACTCAATGGGTAAAAAATGGTCTGGCAATCAGCCATCACCAATGTAATCATTATCGCGCGATAGAACAAACGCCGGCCCGGGGACCGTCCGCATAGCCGTTGTGTTCGCTCCTACAATCGCCGATACGCGCCTAGGCCTCGTTGAGGAACCGCCGAAGCATGTACTGGAGGATGCCGCCATGCCGGTAGTAATCTATCTCGATAATGCTGTCTAGTCGGCTAATGACTTTCAACACTTTCTTTGTTCCATTGGGATGAATGGCTTCAAGCGTCAGTTCCTGTCCGGGCTTGATATTGTCATCCAATCCCTCGAGGCGGTACGTTTCAGTTCCATCAAGGCCGAACGTCTCCGCGTTTTCACCGGCCCTGTACTGCAGCGGAAGTACACCCATACCGACGAGGTTGCTCCTGTGTATGCGTTCGAAACTCTCGGCAAGTACCGCCCTGATGCCAAGGAGATATGTGCCCTTTGCCGCCCAGTCGCGGGATGATCCGCTTCCATACTCTTTACCCGCCAGTACGAGCAATGGGACACCTGCATTTTTGTACTCCATCGCCGCCTCGTACACGGTCATCTCCTTATTATTGAGGAAACACGTTGTGAAGCCGCCTTCTTTTGTAGCCAGCTTGTTCCTGATGCGCACGTTGGCAAAAGTTCCACGCACCATCACTTCATCGTTTCCGCGTCGTGAACCGTATGAGTTAAAGTCGTGCGGTTTTACGCCGCGCTCAAGAAGATATTGTCCTGCGGGTGAATTCGGACTAAACGACCCAGCTGGTGATATGTGGTCAGTCGTGATAGAGTCGCCTAACATCAACAGCACGCGGGCATCGCGGATGGGAGCAATTGGTGGAGGCGTCTTGCTGATATTGATAAAGAAGGGAGCCTCTTTAACATACGTGGATTTCTCGTCCCACTTGTAAGCTTTGTCAGCAGGCGCCTGAAGATTGCGCCAGTGTTCATTGCCTTCGAAAATTTCACCGTAGTTCTTGCTGAAGTATTCTTTCCGCACAACCTGATCTACGGCATTCTGTATTTCCCTTTCAGAGGGCCATATGTCCTTAAGGAAAACCGGGTTTCCATCCTTTCCGATGCCGAGTGGTTCACGCGCCATGTCGATGTCCATTCTTCCCGCGAGCGCATGAGCAACCACGAGGAGAGGCGACATGAGGAAATTCATCTTCACCTGCGGGTGAATGCGTGCTTCAAAGTTTCTATTGCTTGAAAGCGCGGCGGCAACAATCAGGTCGTTATCGACGACAGCCTTTGCGATCTCATCTGGTAATGGTCCCGAGTTTCCAATACATGATGTACATCCATAGCCGACTACATTAAATCTCAGCTTCTCTAAAGCTTGCAGCAGGCCTGCTTCAGTCAGATAATCAGTAACGACCTTTGATCCCGGCGCGAGGCTGGTCTTGACCCAGGGTTTAACATCAAGACCTTTTTCCACGGCCTTTTGAGCCAACAGACCCGCGCCGATCATAACATCAGGATTGGA
>DATCLO010000132.1:0-2452 GCA_036563875.1 Cyclobacteriaceae bacterium | reverse complement strand
GCCTATTGCCCACTGCCTATTGCCCACTGAAAGAGCTACGTTTTCTTGCTATCTTTTCTACATCTGAAACTTTCCCGAATTGGCTGCGTTGTTTAGGCATCCGACAATCTTTCCTGTATGACAAAACATCGTTGGTTGCCGTTGGCGCTGCTTATACTTCTTTCGCTCATCTGGGGAACTTCCTTTATTCTGATCAAGCAAGGATTGAAAGCATTTGATCCTGATGTCGTTGGCGCATTGAGGGTCAGTGCGGCCGCGTTGTTCATGCTACCGGTTGCGCTATACAAATTGCGCAACCTGACCCCTTCTCACTACGGCAGGCTTTTCCTTTCGGGACTCATGGGCATCCTTATTCCGTCCTTTCTATTTGCGTTCGCACAAACACGGCTCGAAAGCGCAGTAACCGGTATCGGTAACAGTCTTACGCCGATTTTCACACTGATCATCGGCGCTGTGTTGTTCCGGCAGCAGTTTCATCGATCTGCATTGTTGGGTATCCTCGTTGGGTTGGCGGGCACTGTGTTGCTCATTCTATCGCGAACAGGCGAGTCGATAAGCGGAATCAATGCTTACTCACTCCTCATCATTGTTGCATGCCTTTTTTATGCGACCAATGTCAACTTTATCAAGTATCGCATCGCGGACGTGCCCTCAATGACGATCACCAGCGTTTCCATTTTACTCATCGGACCGTTCGCAATGGGTTACCTCTTCGGCGCGACTAACTTTTTGCAAACGATGTCGGCCACACCTGGCGCGTGGAGGTCATTCGGATTCGTTGTGTTGCTGGGTCTGATGAGTACAGCCATTGCAACGATTGTCTTCAACCGTTTGGTTAAGCTTAGCACGCCGCTGTTTACTTCGTCGGTAACATACCTCATTCCCCTTGTTGCAGTGATGTGGGGTGTACTCGACGGTGAAAGGTTGATGTTAAACCACTACCTTGGAATGGTTGCCATCGTGGGTGGCGTGTACCTTACCAACATGCGAAAGGCTCCTGCGCTATCTTCCGCTAAGTCGTACGCTCACCAGAACCGGTAAGTGGTCGGAGGGATAATCCCTTCCATTGCTCTTGTTGATAACAGCGTAGCTGGTGGCTTGCCAGTGCTTACTGAGAAATACGTAATCGATCGGAACACATTCCTGCGAACTCATGAGTTCAAAGCCACAAAACGTGGGAGGAGCGGGTGATGGTGCCGGATCAATAAGTTCGTAGCCGCCTGGCTTCATCAGTGCCTGATAGGGCGGGTCGTTTCGCGTGACGTTGAAGTCGCCAGTAAGGATCACGGGCAGATCTCCTGCAAGTTCAGGAATCTTCTTACGGATCATCTCCGCGCTGCGTAGCCGCGCTTCTTTCCCGATGTGGTCAAAGTGTGTGTTTACCGCCAGGATTTCAGTACCCAGGTGCTTGCTATAAAGCCGTGCCCAGGTAACGACACGAGTAATTGCAGCGTCCCAGCTTTTGCTCCCTGGCACGTTCGGCGTTTCCGAAAGCCAGAAAGTATTCTGGTCGCGCAGTTCGAATGCGGACTTTTTGTACAGGATAGCAGAATACTCGCCCGCTTCTTTGCCATCATCGCGACCAACGCCTACGAAGGCGTAACCCTCCAGGCCATCCAGCATCTCGGTGAGCTGATGGTGGAGCGCTTCCTGCACGCCGAGGATGTCCGGCGCTTGTTCGCGAACGAGCTGGATGAGTCTGTCTTTCCGCAGTGGCCAGGCATTTCGCCCGTCCATGGGGTTATCGTAGCGGATGTTATAGGACATGACTTTCAGCGACTGCGCTGAGGTGGACACTGGAATCGCGACAGCCAATATGAAGAGGAGGACCAGATTTCGCATAACGCGAATATAACAATCAGAAAGCTTCGACGGCCTTTACTTCGTCGGGCATCATCCTCCGGAAGAGGTTTTCGATCCCTGCCTTCAGGGTGATCATGGACGATGGACATCCACTGCATGATCCCTGCAATCGCACACGCACCACACCGTCGTTGTAGGAATGATAGGTGATAGCGCCGCCATCCTGCTCAACGGCAGGACGGATGTACTCTTCCAGGATCGTCTTTATCTTTTGAATTGTCTCAGTATCTTCTTCCGCGGCCGGGACTTCCGGCTCGTACATTTCGATTACGTATTTCCCGGACTCGAGATAATTCTTGATGTGGTCCTTGAGGATGGACTGGATTTCGATCCACTCTACGTCTTCCTTTTTGGTGACCGTCACGAAGTTGCTCATGAAGAACACGCGGTCTACGAAGGGATAGTCGAATAGCTCCTGTGCCAGGGGAGCGCCTTCCGCGCTTTCCTTGTCCGGAAAATCAAAGCTGAAACCTTCCGGCACGAGCATATCATTGACGACGAATTTCAGCGAATTCGGATTGGGATTGGATTCCAGGTATATGTGTACGGATTTAGGCAGGTTATTCATGACGCAAAGATTGTCAAAACT
>DATCLO010000131.1:0-2491 GCA_036563875.1 Cyclobacteriaceae bacterium | reverse complement strand
TTTTCTTATTTTTAACGCCAGTCCCAGACCATGACCTCAATCCGCAACCCTCAAACGAACCTTCTCATACGGCATATCGTCGAGCACACGCACGCCGTCGTCGGCAGGGAGTACTTCCGCCTGCTCGTAAAACATCTGGCGGAGGCGCTACAGGTGTCCGGTGTGTGGGTCACGGAATACCATCCCGAGGAGCTGATGCTGAAGTCCCTGGCGTTCTGGTTCAATGGTGACTACCTTGAGCGCTACGAATACTCCCTTCCCAATACACCCTGCGAGCGCGTTGTTCACTCCAAAGGATACTTTCATGTACCCGACAAAGTGATCGAACTATTCCCATACGATCCGGACCTCGCACCAATGAATGCGGTGAGTTACATGGGACTTCCCCTGCTCGATCAAAATCAAACGGCTCTGGGGCACATCGCGATCCTACATAACGAGCCGCTTTATCCTACTCAGGAACAAATAGCCATCTTCCACCTTTTCGCCCAGCGGGCCAGTGCAGAATTTTCTCGCGTTAAGGCAGAAGAAAAGCTGGCGGAAAAAGAACTCCGGTTGAGTACGCTTGTCAATAACATCCGCAACGCCATCCTGGAGATAGATCTTTCCGGATGTGTCACGTATTCGAACCCTGCCGCCAACAATCTTTTTGGTGCGCCTTCACCCGACAGTCTGAAGGGCACGCTTGCGTATGCTCTCTTCGATGACGAGGGAAGCGACTTCCTTCGGGAGACGTTGAAATCCATTCGCGAAGACGTCAACGCTGCTCCATCGCGTACAAACAAGAATCTCTATTGCATTACACTCTCGGGTGAGTCTATCCCCGTCGAGGCTTCTGTATGCCACTACAGTGTAAAGAATGAGCGATTCGTCACCCTCGTACTGAACGATCTGAAAGAACTCCGACGTGCAGAACAACGACTTCAGATTGCCGAGGAGCAACAACAAACAGCGGGCATTGCCGGGCAAAGTCGCAAACTCAAAAAAGCGATGGAAGACGCCGCGCTCGTCGCGAAAAGCAACAGCACGATCCTGCTATTGGGTGAATCCGGTACCGGCAAAGAGGTCTTTGCACGCTATATCTACGAACAGAGTGAACGAAGAAACAAGCCCTTCATCAAGGTAAACTGCGCCGCAATACCTACCAACCTGATCGAAAGTGAATTCTTTGGTCACGAGAAAGGCGCGTTCACCGGAGCGTTCACCCGGCGTGAAGGACGCTTCTCTCTCGCCGACAACGGCACCCTGTTTCTTGACGAAGTGGGCGAACTTCCCATTGACATGCAGGCAAAGCTTCTCCGCGTGTTGCAGGAAGGAGAATTCGAACCTGTCGGCAGCACCCGCACACTCAAAGTAAACGTACGAATCATCGCCGCAACCAATCGTGACCTGGCGAAAATGGTAAAGGTGGGGACGTTCCGCGAGGACCTATACTATAGACTCAATGTAATACCCATCGCCCTTCCTCCACTCAGGGAAAGAGGTGACGACGTAATAACACTAGCCAACCTTTTTATCCGACGATTTGCCCGCGAAGTGGGCAAGGAGATCATGCCCCTCGACGATTCCGAGGCGCAACTACTCTTGCAATATTCGTGGCCGGGAAATATCCGGGAACTGGAACACGTCATCGAAAGGGCGGTGGTGCTCAGTCGTCACTCGCGACTCGATCTTCACAAATTCATTCCGCTGGCTGATGTTACCTCAGTGCAGCAACCTGTTGCAAATAGCTCCGGCGGTAAAATTCTTACCATCGGTGAGATTCAAGCCATCGAACGCCAAAACATTACCCGGGCGCTGAACCAATGCGGCTGGAAAATATCCGGAGCCAACGGTGCCGCCCAACTTCTCGGCATTCCTCCCTCTACCCTGCACTCCAAGATCAAAGTGCTCAACATCACCAAAGACTAGCTCGCGAAACTTCGATTAAGGAGTAACGAATTTTCACGACCCGCGAATTTTTGTGGCCCAAAAAATGCCTTCCCTGCTCTGGAAACGCGGTTTTTCTTCATTGGCACGCCGATGGAAAATCCTGTCGGCGTAACCAAAAATCAAACGAACCATGAAAACATCCCTGAAAACAATCGCCGCGCTGGTTCTGTCCGGTATGATCACACAAAGCGCACTGGCCAACACAGGCGGCGACAGCACTCAAGTCAATCAATCAAATCAAACTTCAAAAACAAACACAATGACAACAGTAACAAAAACCGTCCGCATCAACGGGTTTGACCTTAACGACATCGTCAGTACCGTTGAAGCAATCCAGACCGATCCGTCCATCGCGACGTTCGAGTTCCGCGCTCACAACAAGTGGATTCAGGGTGGTCATAACCGAAGCACGATCCAGGGCTTTTACGGTGGCGGCCAGGAAGACCTTTCCCGCAAGAAGCCGTTTGTTCTGGACAACAGCGAGCCCCCGATTCTGCTCGGTAACAACGAAGGCGCCAACCCTGTAGAGTACATCCTCCACGGCCTGGCAGGTTGCATG
>DATCLO010000130.1:0-5238 GCA_036563875.1 Cyclobacteriaceae bacterium | reverse complement strand
TTCGTACAGCGCGAACATAAGAAACGGTGGTTACTATGTCGGTGAGTTTCAGGCAGGATTCGGAACCGTCGGCTTGAATGTCAGCGACCCGGTAACCCCTCAGGATCACGCAATCTGGGCGTGGTCAAGCCTGGCAACAGGCGCCAAGGGTATCTTCGCGTACGCGTACTATCCCATGTCGTCAGGATATGAATCGGGAGGTTACGGACTCATCAATCTGGATGGTACGCCTACAGAGCGAGCCGTGGCGCTGGGTAAACTGGCTAAGTTAGTTCATGAGAACCGGAAGCTCTTCGCGTCATCTAAGCCTGTCAAGGCTCAAGTCGCGCTCGTCTACAATCCCCTCTCTCAAATGGTGGGCGGTACCAGGCGTGTGGGGAATCAGGATGGTCATTCGAATTCTCTGATTGGCTATTATCGTTATCTCACCGATCAGAACATACCGGTCGATTTCATTCACAGAAGAGACCTGGAATCAGGCGATTTGTCTCAGTACAAACTCATCATACTTCCTTATGCGCTGATGCTGACACAGAAAGCCGCTGACGGAATTAAGAACTTTGTTGCCAACGGTGGTTACGCATTTTCAGAAGCGCGACTCGCGTGGAATAATGAATACGGATTCACATCCACCGTAATTCCGGGCCTTGGACTTGCTGAGGTATTTGGAGTCCGCGAGAGCAAAGTCAAAACACTTGAGAAGGTAGCGATCAAGATTCCGGATAATACCCATCCATCAATGCGACATCTTCAGCCAGATGATATTATTCAGGGATCTATGTTCGCGGAATCAGTGGAACCCTATGGGACCGGTAAGAATACGAGGATACTGGCAACACTGGAAGATGGTTCGGCCGGTATCGTCACTTCGACTTTCGGCAAAGGGCACACGATGTATGTCGGCTCCTTCCTCGCGCTCGCCAATTCGCGGGGATCGCTATGGGATCAGTCTACCCAGCGCCTCACTGTTCAGGATGAAGCGAATAAGAATACAAACCAATTCCTGATGGGGTTGGTCGATTGGGCGGGGATTGAGCGACCGTTTACCGCTTCGCAATCGGGAAACGCAGATAACCCGCTGGTGATTCGCCTACATGAAAATCAGGAGGGCTACTTGATGTATGTCCTCAATCATGGAAAGACCACAGAGAAGGCTACTATACGACTGAATGTAAAGTCGAGAGGAACATACCTGCTGGAAGAAATCACACAAAAGAAGTCCCTCAGGGTGACATCGCAGGATCAGGTAGTCGAGTTTACAACTGGAGATATCGCTGAGAAGGGAGCCGAAGTGTGGACAATAAGGTTCACCTTTATCCCTTAGGCATCCGGTATCTCCGGCTCGACGAGTCTGATGAGTTTGTCCAGCGATTCCTGCCATCCCAAATAGCACATTTCTGCGGGAATCGCATCCGGAATTCCCTCCTGTGAAATTTTCAACTCTGTTCCTCCAATCACTTTACGAAATGAGACGGACGTAGTCATTTCTCCCGGCAGGTTGGGATCATCAAATTTGTCCGTGTACTTCAGGAAGTCGTTCGGTTTTAGCTCGACGTACGTGCCGCCAAATGAATGACTGTTTCCAGTGGAAAAATTGGTGAAGGACATCCTGAAAGTGCCACCCTTTTTTGCTTCCATTTCGTGAACGGTACACGTAAACCCGTAAGGAGGTAACCACGATGCAATTGCTGCGGCGTCGGTAAACGCCCGGAACACCTTTTCCGGTGATGCCTTCACCACTCTGTGTAATGAAACATTGCTCGGCATAAATCTAGATTAATGTTCTTCCTACTCTTCTGGCTTTTCGGATGCGCCCGTTTTTGTAGTGGTTGCTGCTCCACGGGTTTTTGATATCTGAGTCACCTAAGCAGGTTGTATTGCATGCCGTGAGTACTCCATCAGATGAGATAGGTTATTTCCCACGCATGGCTTAGAGTGCGTCGCACAGCAACAGGTATCGCTGCGCTTCTTCAGGTAGGGGCTACTGCAATTCCAGCAAGACACAGGTTCGTCAGCTTTAATCTGAATGTCCATATCTTCGATAAACTGCTTATTCTCTACAGCTGATTCTGTTGCTTCTATTATGGTTTGGGTTCCCTTGTTATACAGTCTTCCCACATATTGAAAACCAGCCTTTTGAATCCCGCGAAGGGAGGCGCTGTTTTCAGGTGCATGTATGATCCAGAACCGATCAGCCAAAGGCTTTTCCAGGGCAATAATTTGTTGAAGAAGGGCCGGATATATGCCCAATCCACGGAAGGCCTCCATTGTCCTGAAGTTCCATAGGTAGCGGTGACGATAAGGAAGAATTAACCTGTGATTCAACTCACCAATCAAGGCGCTGCCACGCGCCATCCATCCAAATGCAGCGGGCGTTCCATTCACTTTTGCTATGTATGCTGAATTGTCATTGGCAAGTCGGGCAACTATGTTTTCCGGTGAACTGGAACTCATCACCGCCAGCAATTCGATATCCACAGATTCTTCAACCTGGATTGCAACGCGCGATTTCAGAAGCGGTACGCGGTCTTGAGCGTTTAGGGTGTAGAGTGACATTGTCTTATTCTTTCAACATAGTGTTAGGCAAACGGGAGAAGGGTTTCTTCTCCCGTTTTGTCCTGGTTTAAGCGCAGTGGCCACAACCACATGTACAATTTGAGCCCGTGCAGTTCGCGTCGCAGGTACACATCAGGGAATTGCATCCACAGTTTTTCATTGTTGTTTCCATAGGTTTGAATGTTTTTTGTCTTGTTGATTTGATAATTGCTTATACGCAAAGGTGCCCCGAACGGACACCGCTTTTCTTACATCCTGACGGGAAAGATTTACATATATTCAGGGTGTTATACTTTAACGCGGGAGATTTATATTATTTCACAGTGAGTCGACGAAAATATTAGAATATGAAGTACACGACACTGCTTTTCTTGTCCCTATGTGCAATGTGTAGTGTGGCGCAGAAGCCCCGGGAAAATATGGCAAAGGTGGTGCGCTATGCCGACTTTGGGGCGAAAGGGGACGGCAAGACCGACGACATCGATGCTATTGCTGCCGCGCATGACTATGCCAATCAGCATGGACTCCCGGTAAAGGCTGATGACAATGCCACCTATTTCATTGGAGGAAAGAAGCGCACCGTCGTCATTCAGACCAGTACCGATTTCGGTAAGGCATCCTTCATAATCGATGATACGAATGTTGAGGACCGTACTGCTCCCGTTTTCATTGTGAACTCTGGCCTCACTCCGTTCAGGCTTGAAGGAGTGTCTTCACTCGCCCGAAATCAGAAGGAGATTGACGTCAAGTTGCCAGGCCCTTGCATTATTACGGTCACCGACACGACGGTGAGGCGCTATATCCGGTACGGCCCCAATCAGAACAATGGATACCCACAAACCGACGTCTTCCTGGTCGACCGGAACGGAAATGTGGACATGAACGCACCAATTGTCTGGGATTTTGAAAAGATCACGGACATCAACGCGTTGCCAATTGATGAGAGTACCTTAATGATTACTGGAGGACGCTTCACTACGATTGCAAACCAGGCGGAGTCGAGATATACATACTATAGCCGAGGGTTTGCGATCAGGCGATCAAATGTTGTGGTGAAGGGTCTCGAGCATTACGTCACGGGTGAAGGTGAACACGGTGCGCCGTACGGTGGGTTCATTCATATCGCCGATTGCGCAAATGTCACAGTACGAGATTGTGTACTTACGGGTCATAAGACCTATCAGACCATTGGTTCAGCAGGCGTTCCGGTTTCAATGGGGACTTACGACCTCAGTGTAAACCGGGCGCTCAACGTGTCGTTTATCAACTGCCGTCAGACAAACGATATCAAAGACAACACGTATTGGGGAATCCTTGGATCTAACTATTCCAAGAATCTCGTTTACGACAGTTGCGTGTTCTCCCGTTTTGATGCCCACATGGGAGTGGCCAACGCTACCATTAGAAATTCGACTCTCGGTCATCAGGGAATAAACGCCATCGGTAGCGGCGTGCTCACGATAGAGAACACTACGATATACGGAAGAAGCCTCGTCAATCTGCGCTCTGACTATGGAAGCACGTGGCAGGGAGAGCTGCGCATCCGCAATTGCACGTTCGTGCCATCAGCAGGAAGGCCGGTGTCTGCAAGTCTGATAGGCGGATCCAATTCCGGTCAACACAACTTCGGATACACGTGCTACATGCCTGAACGCATCACTATCGAAAGCCTCCACATTGACGACTCCAACCATCCGGATGAGTATCATGGTCCTGCTATTTTTGCGAATTTCAATCCCAAGATGACGGACGAGTCCTATCAGCAGCAGTTTCCATATGTCATCACTCGGGAAGTGGTGTTAAGAGACGTAACGATTGCGAGCGGAAGCCCCTTAAGGATAAGTGATAACGCTTTTATGTTCAAGGACGTGAAGGTCGAAGTCGATCCGTCCGTCGGGCTACGGCGATAAGACATCGTTCGGTTGTGGCTCTCTACAGCCTCGGCATCCCCGGCTTAATGGGTTTTTCAAAATTGTTGGCCCCCTTGACTTTCACTTTTCTGCGAAAGACTTTGTCGTGGCATGTGACATACAACACATCAAAATCAGGACCACCAAAGCAAAGATTCGAAACCTGTCCTTTCGTTCTTGGAGTCGGAATGATCGCGTTCACCCTTCCCAGTTGATCCAGGACCTGGATTCCACTGAGGGACGTAACATAAATGCGCCCATCGCGATCGCATTTCAATCCGTCGCTCCAGGCATTCTCATCTACATCACGCACATGCAACCATCCATACTTCTGTTTGTGAGCAAGAGTGCCATCGGGTTGTATCTGATATACCCACACCCAATGCGAGGTGGATTCTGTAACGTAGAGTTGGGTTTGGTCGGGCGACAGACACAGACCGTTTGCAAATCTCAATCCTTCATCGACTATCTTTCGTTCACCATTCGGCTTGATCAGATACAACTTGCTTGACCGCTCTCTGCCGTCTGGCGAAGTAACATAGATGTTCCCGTTGAAAGCTACGGTTATGTCATTGCCTGGAGTTTCGCCGGCAACGACGGTATAGCCATCGGGTGATTTGTATCGATGCACTTCTTTTGTTGGCGGCTCTGACCATCCGCCAGTAATGGTAAGCATTTCGCCGGTCGTAGTGAATGTAGTACCGCTGGCTTTCTTTGAATCTGAAATGTACAGTTGCACTTTTCCGTCAAGACCGACTTTGTAAGTTTTTGC
>DATCLO010000129.1:0-7074 GCA_036563875.1 Cyclobacteriaceae bacterium | reverse complement strand
CAAATAACCTCAACGGCAATCTGGCGTTTCATCTCAATGGGTCCTTTTTATATTACCGAAGTTATAGCAACCAGCCGGTGCGTTGCAATCACCTGGGTTAAGGGTTCAGAAGGAAGGGGTTAAGAAAATGACACGTTGAATAATGTCGGTTATTTTTCCTTCATCTGGCGCTTGAGCCGACTCAACGACTGCGGAGCAATGCCGAGGTATGACGCGATGTGCTCCTGCGAAACCATCTGCTCGATGCGGGGGTATGTCATAAGCAACTTCCGGTAACGATTCTTCGCATTCAGGGTGATGAGGTCATTCGCGCGTTCACGACTCTCCTCATAGTACCGGTTCAAAACCGCCTCATATATAAAATGAGCTTCCGGAAAATCTCGAAACAACCGCTGTACACTCTTGTAACTGATAAAAACGACTTCCGCCGCCGTCATAACCCGGATATTCTCTGTCGATGGTATTTGCTCGAAAAAACTCCTCACCGACAATATGAGCTGCCCACTCTTCCAAAAATTCTCCACACGCATGCCGCCCTCTGTATAGGTGTATGACATCGCAAAACCTCTGTCCAAATACCAGGCATAATCACTTACCCGCGGCGCCTCCAGCAACATGTGATTCTTCGGAAGGGACATCAACGTCAACTCCCGCGCAATAGCCGACCTGAATACATCCGAAAGGGGATGAATTTCAGTCAGATAATCAAATAGTCCTTCAAAACGCACTGGCCAACGGGTTTGCGCAAACAAATAGTCGGGAAAGGGATATCCCTCTAACCCCTTACTCCTCAAAAGGGCCAGTCACCCTATGCGCAAGGCCAGATTTTTTTCTGATTTTGATGTGATTTTTTACTCGTACCGCAACGACTCCTCCGGATTCGTCATCGCCGCCTTAAATGTATGATAGCTAACCGTCACAAATGCGATCAACAACGCCGCAATGCCCGCCCAGATGAACAGGGATACGCTGATGTCAGTCCGGTATGCAAAATTGCCAAGCCACAGACTGCCCATGTACCACGATAACGGCACTGCAATGGCAAAGGCGATCAGGACCAGTAACGAAAACTCCTTCGCCAATAACGCCACCAGGCCCAAACTCGAAGCGCCATTCACCTTGCGTATGCCGATCTCTTTCCTGCGGCTTTCTGCCGTGAAGGAGGACAATCCCAGCAAACCAAGACACGCAATGAATATCGTCAGGATGGAAAACACCTGGATGGTCTTGCCGAACTTGTCCTCCTTTCGGTAAAGCTTATCAAAGTTCTCGTCCACAAACGAATAGCGGAAGGGTACGCCCTCAAAATGCTTGCTCCACTCTTCCGCTACAAAGTCCACCGCTTCACGTGCGTTAGCACCGCTCATGCGAACCGCCAGCTGATTTCCGCCCATCATAATCACCAACGGCTTGATGACATCATACAATGGACGATAGTGAAAATCCTTCACCAGGCCAATGACAACGCCTTCCTGGTTGTTGTTGCCGCCAAGACTCCTCTTTAACGTTCTTCCCACAACATCATCACCCCATCCCAATGCACGAGCTGCCGCTTCATTAATTATAAATCCTGTTGAGTCGACCGCATTGCCCGGCTGAAACGCATGCCCCTGCAAAATCTCCAGATCAAGCACTTTCTCGAAATCGTGCCCCACAAACATCACACTGAACCATTGCTGGTCCTCATCAGGAGCACCCTCCGGAATAAACGAGTTCTCAATAACTTCTTCTTCACCCGGAATGCTTCCTCCCAGCGTTGCTACCGCCTCGATGTTGTGGCTCTTCAGCAACTCAGACTTAAACGCATTTAACCCCGGCACCTGGTTGAAGGTCGCGTCAACCATCATCACCTGGTCCTTCGCGATACCCAGATCCTTGCTCTGAATATAGTTGAGTTGTCGGTGAACAATGCCAATACAAATAATGAGCGATATCGACACGACAAACTGCGCCACTACCAGCGACTTCCTCAAAAAGTTCGCATGACTCGTAGCACCTGCCTTTCCTTTAAGGACCTCCGTCGGCTTGAACGACGAAAGAATAAATGAAGGATAGCTACCCGCCAGCAATCCGGCAAGCAAACCGATGGCTATTATGCCCGCGATAAGCTGCGGCTCCGCTAACGATGAAAGTGTAATGGACTTTCCAGTCAGATCGTTGAACCACGGCAACACTGCCGCGATCATTCCAACGGCGAGCACAAGCGAAAGCATACTCGTCATCACCGCCTCGCCCATAAACTGGCCTACAAGCATGTTCCGGTACGCGCCCATTACTTTCCGCATACCTACTTCGCGTGCACGCTTCGCCGAACGCGATGTAGCGAGATTCATAAAGTTGATCACGGCAATGAACAAGACCAGCAACGCGATGGCCGAAAAGAGATATACGTGCTGAATATTTCCGTTTGCATCAAACTCCAACTCAATGCTTGATGTGAGGTGAACGTCATCCGCTTTCTGAATGGTCAATGCTACACCGGTGCCGGTGAGATTTTCGGGATAATGCTTCTTGATGAACGCAGGCAGACCGGCACGAATCTGTTCAACATCCTTGGGGTCCTCCACGGTGAAATACAACCACGCCGCTACCCATACCCACTGCGTTTCAAAAAAGGTCTGATCGTTGAAGAAACTCTTGAACGTCTCAAACGAACCGATCATGTCGAACTTTAGGTGCGTATTGTTCGGCAGATCCCGAATAACACCCGTCACTTCAAGGTCGACGAAGTCATTTAACCGCAATCTTTTCCCTATGGGATCATCTTCGCCAAAGTATTTTGTCGCCGCCGATTCTGTCAGCACCAGCTTGTTGGGTCCGACGAGTGCGTTTTCCCTCGTGCCCTTGATAAACTCCAGGTCGTAAATATTGAACAGGTCTTGCTCGGCAAAGACAAAATCATCTTCATAATATTCAACATCCTCAAGCTTAAGGATGGGCGAGTTGCCCCAGCTGGAAGGACGGAATATGATTACCGCGTTCGTGATCTGCGGAAAGTCTTCCATCAGCTTTTGCTTAACGGGAAAGGGCACCGTGGCTGACCGCGATATATGCGTGCCCATGGGAAAATCTTCCGTCAGTCGGTAAATGGTTTCGTGGTTCTCAAAACTCGTTTCGTAGCTGAGCTCATCCTTCACAAAGAGAAGAATGAGAATGCAGGCTGCGATTCCAAGCGCCAGCCCAACCATGTTAATAAGGGAGTAGTACGATTGGCGGCCGAAGTTTCGGACGGCGATCTTTAAATAGTTGAATAACATAGGGACGGGGTTTTGGTAACAGCAAGTTTGCCGTTATCCCCTATATACGGAAAAAAATGGCCGTCGTTCCCTTTTCTACCGGGTAAAATACCGCCCAAAGGGGTAGCCGCTCATTGAAAAGTGAACCTGTCGAAAAACAGGGAGTCGTCGCGCCGGGAAACCCGTGCAAGGGCCTGGTACAGGTTCCGAAGGCCTTTCGGAAGCCTGTCGAGACCGGCGCTGAATTCCGCAATGGTCTCTATAGCCGCTTTGGCGACGTCCACCGCCTCGGCTTCAGCTTCGTGGTCGTCAGCCTGGGCAATTTCCCTAACAAAACTGTCCGTCGTGGTAAGTCGCTGCGACCCCCCGGAGAGTGTCCACCCATTCATATACAACCCGCGAATGGCCATGGGCAGACACTCCATAACGTTGACCGACTCATGAAAGGGAAGGTGTTGCCGCATGGCGGCGAATACCCGTTCAAGAACTTCAGATGCTTTCCGGAGATTTTCCTCTCCAATGGCGGCCGCAAATGCCTGAACGAAGGCCTGGCCCTTTTCTACATACCGCTCAAACTCGCGTATCATGACCTTAATGTTTTGATTCTTAATTGTGTTGCGATCTGGCGGTGTGGATGAGAATCAACTCCTCAATACTCTCTTCGTCAACAGCACCTTTAATCTGCCCTTCATCCATGACCAGCATCATGGGTTTGTGTTCGCTTTGCATCTTCGACCACGCCTTGTCAAGCGGCATACCAGGGTTGAGATACTCCAGCTTCGTGTCGATGGCGTCGCGCACGAGCGCCTTCTCGCCATGGGTTCTCAACGTTGTGATGATATCCTGCCGCGTAAGGATACCCACCGGCTGCCCTTCATGCAGCACCAGGAAGTTCTTGTTCTGACTGTTCAACAACCTGCATGCTGCGTCGCGCATGCTGGCGGTGTCGTCAAGGGTAGGCACCTCGTGCATGAGCACATCTTTAACAGTGTGGTCACGCAGTGCAAATCGTGTCTCAACGATTCCTGCCTCAGCCTGTGCGCCAAGGAAGATGAAAAGTCCTATGAAAATGAGGAACGGATTCAGCGCGAAGCCGGCAAAGACAAAAACCATCGCAAGCAATTGTCCCAGCGACGCTGCCGTGCGCGTGGCGCGAACATATCCGGTCCGAAATGCAAGCAACGCGCGGAAAACCCTGCCGCCATCCATCGGGAATGCTGGAATCAGGTTGAACAACGCAAGCCAGATGTTTACCCCGAAAAGTGCCGGGACAAAATTGGCAGCGCCGATATTGCTCATGGCAAGGTTTGTGTCGATCCTTTGAACAAAAGGAAACAGGAACAACGCAATGACGAGGTTGACCGCCGGACCGGCAAGCGCAACCAGCAACTCTTCCTTGGGTTTTTCCGGAAGGGCTTCCATTCGGGCGAGGCCACCGATCGGCAGCAACGTGATGTCACGCGTCGCGATGCCGAATCGCCGGGCCATCAGGGCGTGGCCGACCTCGTGCAATGTGATACATAGAAATATTGTGGCAAGAAACAGCAGCGACCACATCGCATCAATCCCAGTCGCCCCCGCCTGAAGTGTGCCCAGCATGATCCAGCCCACGAGGATAAGGAACGTCCAGTGGAGATAGACGGAGATTCCGGCAATTTTTCCGATGCTGAGTGAATACCTCATCGCTGTTTGGGTTGGTCTCGGTTAACACTACGCTAACCGGGGTGAATTTGTTTTGATTGAAGTTACGCCATCACGCATCGGTATTTCATGACGCGTATCAGTTGCAATCGCTGACATTCAGCCAAAATCACCAGCCAGGTGGCCGCTGATCTTCAGGCTGGCTTCAGCGAACTCACGGCTTGCTTCCGTCTCCCATTCGAGAATATCAGTAAGCAGGTCGCTCACGTTGTCGAGTCCCAGCTCAACCGAGAACAAAAGCGCGTTGCGATAGCCCGCGATCTTGTAGTAGTTGATGTTCTGGATGCAGGTCAGGAGTATCACGTCACGCATGCGGTCGTTGGCGGCGTAACGGAGGATGTGGTTCGTGTCGGCGATCATCTTATCCATTACCTCGTGCGAACGACCCTGTGGCTCGGTCATCAGGTAATTAAATACCCGTTCAAGTTTCAGAATCTTATTGCCGGCGCTGTCGTAGTAATTGTCAACTACGCGTCTGACGGCTTCGGAATGGATTCCTCCGGCGCAGGGTGGTATCGCCTTCTGCAATTTGCGTTCTGCATCGTACATCCCCCTCAGCAGAAATACGAGCGCGTCGGTAAGGTTTGTCAGTGAAATTTTCATGGCATTACCGTCTTTGTCATCGGTATGCCAAGGTACCACGCCTTACAGCCGTAAACTATGATGGAACCTGCGCGGGAAACTGATTTTTGTCAACGCTCCTCCGCTTCCGCCGGTTGATGCACGTGAAAGGCGATAATGGGCACTGTGCTCCGCGTGACAAATTCCTCCGTCAAGCTTCCGCGGAAAAGTTTGCTCAAAAATCCCTGGCGCCGCATGGCAAGCGCCACAATGTCGCCGCCAACGGAATGCGTGAAGCGCTCAATACCCTTTCCGACATTCTCGTGGTGGAAGACCCTACAGGAAATATTAGGGTAGGGTATATTTTCCCGAATCAGATCCTCGAAGTAGGAGATGACGGAAAGCTCTGTGGCACGGTCGGCGCCTTCCTCAGAAATGTGAACTACGTCTATGGCTGCGCCGGTCAGTTCCGCCAGTTGTGACAACTTCGCCAGGGCGTGAAGGTCGCTTGTTTGATAGTCGGTAGCGTATACAATTTTTTGGTAGGGCACGAACGGCGTATGTTCCGGTATGGCCAGAACGGGACACGCCACCCGCTCGATTACTTCGGTGGTATGACTTCCATACAGCAACTTCCGCATGGCAGTGACGCTGTGGGTGCCCATAATGATAAAGTCGATGTTTAAGAGGTCTGCCAGCTGACGTGTCTCATCGGCAACCTCACCAACGCGAACCTTGCATTCTATCTCAATGTCGTAATCGCCGCATTGCTCAGCCGCCCAGGCGTCGAGCTTGGCTTGTGCTTCGTCGCGCACCGCGTCTGCGTCGAAGGCCAGAAAAGCATGATCGTCGAACGGTGGCACGACAACGTGCAGGACGACGACGGAGGAACTTGTTGTCTCGGCCAGCGCCGCAGCATAACGAACCGCGTTGGCAGCGCCCTCCGAGAAATCCACCGGAACAAGGAATCGCATTCTTTTCATAACGGTTATTTTTGGTTGGCTTGAGCAACTAAATTAGTTGCACGCACTGTGCCACGTTTATGATACACGTCGTGTGGCAACCTGACATACATCAGGAGCAGCAGGGGGAGGCGTAAGGAGGAGAAATTTCGTCGTCCTGTTGGGGAATTCCCCATTTTTCAGACGCAGGTGCAGACGGTTGACTCCTTGCACCTGCCTCTGCATCTACTCCCGAACACTTTTCCCTGTCCATTTGATCCCGCGTCGACTCATTTCTTCCTTAAGCTTCTCCGGTATTCCCCGGCAGCTGCAGTGCTTCTGGTGTTCGAGGTGCCATTGGATCCTTTCATACGGTGTTGCGTTTTTCGGCATCCGGTGGCGCTGGTGCCATTCCCTGTTGATTTTCATCTATGTCTGTGTTTTCCTTTGAGAAAGACTTGTCTTTGCCAAGCATCATCGAGAGGGTGGCCAGTCGGGGACTATGATCGGCAATGAGCTTCAGTATTCCAACAAAGGGGACGAATAAAATCAGTCCGGCCATTCCCCAAATAATGCCACCAAGGAAGATGGCGACAAGGGTCACAAGCGTATTCACCTGGAGCCGGCGACTCACC
>DATCLO010000128.1:0-4226 GCA_036563875.1 Cyclobacteriaceae bacterium | reverse complement strand
GTGCTCCGCACTGATGACATGTGCTGATGATATCGTCGGTGATACGCTCGCCAAGGCGCTCGTCGAACACGAAATTCTTACCAATGAATTTGTTTTCGAGACCTTCTTCCTTCACCTGTCGAGCGTATTCGATAATGCCGCCACGCAGCTGATACACATTGCTGAAGCCTTTGTGCTTCATCCAGGCGCTTGCCTTTTCACAGCGTATCCCGCCGGTGCAATACATGAGAATATTTTTGTCGCGATGGTTGGTTAGCAAGTCTTCCACTACCTGCAGTTCCTCACGGAACGTATCGACGTCGGGAAGCAATGCATTCTTGAAATGCCCCACTTCGCTTTCGTAGTGGTTGCGCATGTCCACGATGATCGTGTTGGGATCTTCGGCAAGGCGATTGAATTCGCGCGCATCTACATGCGGTCCTGTTTGTGTCACGTCAAATGTTGAGTCGTCAAGACCGTCAGCGAGGATTTTCTTCTTTACTACGATTTTCAGCTTGAAGAATGATCGCCCATTGTCTTCAACGGAAAAGTTCAGTCGCACGCCTTCGAGAAAAGGAACACTGTTGATGTAGCTGCGAAACTCGTCTACGCGATTTCGCGGGATGCTCATTTGCGCATTGACGCCTTCGGTGGCAATGTATATCCGGCCCAGAGCATCCAGCGCTGAAAGGCCAAGGTAGAGCTGGTCTCTCCAGTATGCAGGATCGTCGATACGGGCGTACTTATAGAAAGACAGCGTTGCGCGATCCTGTGGAGTTGTATGTAGTTTTTGCTTCAAAATGCGGTTGTTTATGCGATTATGCAGCACCATAAGACCGTAGATTGCATTTAATCCCGTTTACGGGGCTTAGGAAACCCGCAAAAATAGCTAAAATTTGGGTTTCAACGCTCCACGAATTAGCTGGTTGTACTCCTCGCACGTTAGAATGCCATGTTCGTTGCAGTAGGGGCATGTCTGATACTGATCGCCAAACGCACCCTTCTTTATGATGACGTGGTCGCCGTAACAAACCGGACAAATCACTTTTCCCGTTGGCCCACAGTCAATGTCGTATTCTGAGGACATCACACGCTGAGGACGATCCTTCGCCTCTTCAGCACGCGCGCGCAGCACGCCCTCTTCTGCCTTCTTCAACCACTGTACGGCTTCGGTCGAGTACTGTCCGGTTGTGCCCTTCAGCTGGATGTATTTGCTGAGCCAGTCAACACTTTGCGCGTACTGTCCCAGCAAGTATGAGTTCTTGCCAAAATGAAAGGCGAGATCAGAAGGCACGCCCTGAATGTTGGCAAGCACATATCGAAACTTCGCATCCGCTTTCTTGTACTCGCCCTGATCCATGTAGTAGACACCGGAGTCGAGTTCACGATCCAGCATCATGCGTTTCAGCATCGCCTGCTCACGCAAGTACTGCTGTCGCGCCTCTTCCTGTCCCTGCGCGTTAGCGATGGTCAGCAAGCTCACCATCATCCATAGCGTCAACAATGTCCTGTTCATTGATACACTTTGCCGCGGGTGAGATTCCCACGGGAAGGAAAAGTATCATTTTTTGACAAGACTTTCCTGTCAATTCTTTGCGAAAACGGCGCTTTCTTGCCGGCTCCGGCTAATTGAGCGGTTTTGAGGATTATTTCACAAAAATCCGACCATTTGATGCGGGCGTGTTTGGATGCGGGTCAGTGGTTCAAAGTGAGGAGAGGATTCTACAGGTTGTCCGTTGGATGAGATGCAAATGCGAAGGCAGGGGCAGGTGCCTTGTTCTCAGATTCATAAATCAGTAGCTTTGACATACGTCTGAAAAAGCAGCCTACGATGGAGCTGAACATCAACAACAAGACGTATTCTGTAGATGTTGAGCCGACGGCCAGTTTGCTCACGGTGTTGCGTGACTACCTCGATCTGACGGGAGCGAAGTATGGATGCGGCGAGGGAGCATGCGGTGCGTGCACAGTGCTCGTTGATGGACAACCAGCGCGTTCGTGCATCACACCGATATCGAGCCTCATCCACAAGCGTATCACCACCATCGAAGGACTCACGAGTGACGGCAAACTGCATCCTGTTCAGCAAGCCTTTATTGACAACGACGCATTTCAATGTGCCTACTGCGCGTCGGGTATGGTCATGACGGCTGTAGCGTTGTTGGAGCGGTATTCTAGCCCGACTGACGAACAGATCAGGAATTTCATGAATGGCAATATCTGCCGTTGCGGCACGTATCCTCGCATTGTTCGCGCTATTAAGTCCGTCAAAACCACTTGATCATGCGAAACCGGGAAGAACCTATTGCACCGGAACAATACGAACTCCAGGGACCACCACTGCATCGGTTTTCGATTAATCGCAGGGAATTCTTCCGCTATCTGGGCGGAGGGATCGCCATAACCTTCGTTGTTGGTCAGGCCTGGTCTGATGACGGCGCTGATGTCGCTACTGCAAATGACAAAAGCATCCACGCCTGGATTCACATTGGCGAGAACAATATGGTGACGGTTTACACCGGAAAGGTCGAGGTAGGACAGAATATCCGTACGTCGCTCGCTCAGATTGTCGCGGAAGAGTTGACTGTTCCAATTGAAAATATAGAAATGGTGATGGGCGATACTGCGCTCACTCCATACGACATGGGCACCTTCGGCAGCAGGTCTATCCCGAACATGGGACCTCAACTGCGTAAGGCTGCAGCGTCTGCTCGCGAATTGCTGCGGAAGATGGCGGCGAAGCAATTGAAGGTTGACGTTAGCGACATAAAATTGTCCGTTGGAAGAGTGTATGCCGGGGGGAACGACTGGGGAAAGCCCCTGTACTTTTCCGACATTGTGAAGGGCGAGAAACTTATTGCCCCCATTGATGAATCCGTCCCAGTAAAGCCGGCGGCGGAATGGAAGGTGTGCGGCAAGTCCGTACCTAAAGTAAATGGCGCCAACTTTGTCACGGGCAAGCATCAGTACGTGTCAGACATGAAGTTGCCGGACATGATGTACGGCAAGGTTCTGCGACCACCGTCTTTCGGAGCTACCCTCAAGCATGTTGATCTTACGCGCGCACGGGCCATATCTGGTGTGGTCGCTGTTCACGACGGGAACTTTGTCGGCGTTTGCGCTCCGGATCCGATCACTGCAGAGCGCGCCCTTACCGTCGTACAGGCGCAGTGGGAGGAAAAACCTCAACCTTCTCACGCTGAAATCTTCGACTATCTCGTGAAGAACGCCAAGCCACCACGAGGCAACGACGGTGGCGGCGACATTGCGGGAGGGTTGACTCGCGCGAAGGTCAAAACAGACAAGACTTACTACATCGACTATATCGCGCACGCACCACTGGAACCTCGAGCCGCGCTGGCGAAGTGGGAAGACAGCAAACTTACGGTCTGGACGGGCACGCAACGCCCGTTTGGCGTGCAGGAAGAGTTATCAGATGCGTTTAGAATTCCTAAGGAGAGCGTACGCGTGATCATGCCCGATACCGGGTCAGGCTACGGTGGCAAGCACACGGGAGACGCAGCGCTCGAAGCTGCACGCCTGGCCCGCGAGGCAGAACGACCGGTAAAGGTTGTGTGGACGCGGGAAGAAGAATTTACATGGGCTTATTTTCGTCCCGCGGGCGTAATCAAAGTAAAGGCTGGTGCTGATGCATCGGGCAAACTCACTGCGTGGGAGTTTCACAACTACAACTCAGGCGGGTCGGCCATTCAAACACAGTACGACGTTGGGGAAAAGCTGATTCAGTACCATCCAGTAGACTCACCGTTAAGACAAGGGTCTTATCGTGGGTTGGCTGGAACGGCGAATATTTTCGCGCGCGAATCGGCCATGGATGACCTGGCAAGCGACCTCGGCATCGATCCACTTGAATTCCGCATGAAGAATCTCAGCAACGAGCGTTTGAGAAACGTGCTCAGTGCCTGTGCTGAGGCCTATGGATGGTCGAAGAGAGGAAAAGCAAAGGGTCAGGGCCATGGTATTGGATGCGGTATAGAGAAAGGTGGGTATGTCGCCACAATGGCCGAGGTCATTGTCAACGATGACGGCAGGGTCACCGTTAAGCGTGCCGTCACAGCCTTTGAATGCGGCGCGATAATCAATCCTGTGCACCTGGAGAACCAGGTGCTGGGCTGCGTTGTTCAGGGACTTGGCGGTGCACTTTATGAATGGATAGACTTCAGGGATGGCAAAATCCTTAACCCCATGTTCTCCCGCTATCGCGTGCCGCGCTTTGCCGACATGCC
>DATCLO010000127.1:0-17001 GCA_036563875.1 Cyclobacteriaceae bacterium | reverse complement strand
CTTCATTCACGACGGGTACGGGCAGCCACGGGCCTTTATACAGCTCCCTCTCCTTCTTTGCCGCCTCAAGCCGGTCGATCGACTTGTTTACTACGACGCGACTCAAATAGGCCTTGTGATGTTGTACCTCGCGTCGTTTTTCATACCATCCTTCAAACGCATCCTGCACGATATCCTCCGCCTCCTGGATGTCACCCAGTATGTTATAGGCGAGAGAGATCAGGAGCGGCCGGTGTTGATGAATGGTTTCATCCATGTGCGCAAGTTATCAATCCAACAAAAAAAGGCAATTGTTAGTGCCTGCGGGGCGTTTTTTGGCTATCCGTCTTATAAAAGTTCGCTAAATTTATGAAGGGCCGGTGAATTGTGAGTGATGTATACAAATCCAATGACGATATATTCTTTTTTTATGAAGATGCGTTTAACAAAAGCATCACCTCCACAGAGCTCATATCAAACAATACATCTCCAAGGTCCCCCTCCTACTTAACCATCCAAATATCCGACCCTTTGTTTATACACTTCGCAAAGGAAACGGAATTCTACCCCGTGTATGCAGAGCCTGGTGACACCATCATCATTCGTTGCACTTACGACAAGGATCAATGGTTCCAATTCGATGGAACGAAAGGCAAATTGGAATTAAACTTCATCACCCAGCTCGAAAAGCAGTTTGGATTCACATACCCCGACTTCAGCGGCTACCTTTTCACCAATCGCCTGAACTTCGACTATTATTACAACCTCATGCATGAAAGGTACGTGGCGCGAATAGAATATATTTCGCAACACAGTTCGTTCATGAGCCAAAGTTTTGCACAGCTGCTGCTCAATACAAGTTACTACAAATACGCAAGCGCATTGCTCGCGCCATATGCTGCTGTCTCACCCGAATTGGATCTCAAGACAATGCCGAACTTCTACGTTCAACGACTACTCGACTTGTATGACGAATTCATTTCGCGATCGCAAGACCTTAAGAACAAATACTACCGATTTGCGTTAGGGTCATTAGTCAAGTTCCTGAACCGGGATCGCTACAACAACGGTTATGCAGCGGCCGACTTGCTGCACACATCGTACACCGAATTTAGCGGGGACAACAGGGAATATCTTCTATTCTTCTTCTCCCCTGCGGAGGAGGATCAAAGTTTAATCAAGTCGTATCTTGAGAGCCTTGCAGGGAAACCCACCGGCATCTATATCGATGAATTATACAGGCGACTTGATGAGAAAGAACAGTTCTTCGAGCAGGAAGACGTCCTGACATCCACGCTTACCGATACCTTGTTCCGGAACACCACAGTCGCATCGCTGCTTGAGAACCACGTAGGCAAGGTGCTGTACATTGACTTTTGGTTGATAACGTCTCGGGCGGACACTATCTGCTGAGGGAGGACAGTCCCCTGGCGGCCAAACTTGCCGTTCCCCCGATTCCCAAGTACCTACTTATAGACAAACCAGGGAAGGTTGTTTCTCTCTATGCGTATCGACCTGGGAATCCAAAGCTGGCAGACCGCCATTGGTATGGAAATTGAAACTTCGGCCCCATCTATTATATTTGGACCTCATTTATTGAATTTCGGGGCGTAGCGCAGTCCGGTAGCGTACCTGGTTTGGGACCAGGGGGTCGCTGGTTCGAATCCAGTCGCCCCGACAAAGGCTTTTCATAGCTCAAGGCAGTTTCATTTGATTGAAGCAACCCTTACTTCTCATTCCCTACACTCGTATTCTCATCGCCATTCGACTCTCCGCCCTCTTCAGAACCACCACCTTCCTTCTCCTTCGGCAAGAAATTATTAATTATGGTCTTCACACTGTCCTTGTTGTCATTCCAAAGGGACAGGATTTTCTCTGCGCGAACTTTGATAGGGTTAGTTTCAACTACCTTAATGGCCACCTCAGTCATTACTGCACCCTCGGGCATCGGAATGATATCTGTGCGATGCTTGTTGGCAGGCTTAAACGCCTCGGGCTTTCCAGGCATGGAGGTAAGCACCATTGGTGCCAGCTCCAGGACTTTCTTTTCGCCGTCGACCAGCAACGTCACCTTTATCTCTATCGTGTAGTCGAATACATTCGCGTCCTTTTTCGCCTTAGCGGAGGAATACAACCGTGAAAAGCCCGCAACGTAATAGATGAAGCCATTTAGATCTTTCACCTGCTCCGCACTGAAATCTATCTTCAGGGCATCATACTCAACACCATCCAATCTTATCTTTCTGATCAGGGAAAAGTTCGGCACCCTGCCACCCCCTGCCCCAAGATAACTTCTTTGCTTTGTGTACTCGGCAGAGAACTTCTTGAGTCTGTTCTCCAGCATTTTTCCAGTCAACTGAAAGCCAATATCCACTACGGTTGGCAGGATCGCCAGCAAGCCACCAACCTCCGGACCTTTTTTTTGAGGAAAACTGATTTGCGAATCACTGTACTCAATATCCAGGTCTTCCCATGAAAATCTCTTCTTGTTACCGTCTGAGTCGTAAACGATGTTTTGTGAGCTGGCAAAGAGAGACATAAGTGAAAGGGTTAATGTCAAACATATCTTTTTCATTGTGTATCCTTTTAGGTTGTTTCTGCCCAAGCCTCCCAAACCTTCCTGACATCTTCGGTAACCCTCACTGCGTAGTTTGGATTCTCCCCAATATTGTGGACGCCGATAACCACCCCTGACTTAGTGAATACCGGACTACCGCTATTTCCCCTCAATGTGTCTCCATCGTAAAACAATCTATACTTAGACCTTCTTAATATCTCTGCTTTACATTTCCACTGCGTGCTGTCTTTGTCGAATGGATAACCCGAAACTTCAATAGACTTCTCTCCCACGCCATCGTTAAAAGGAAAAGCATTTCGCACTTTGTTGAAGAGGGACTCATCGTCGAGAAGGATTGCACCATGGTCAAAATTGTAATCCCTCTTGTCGACCCAACCCTTTACGCTCCGGAAACGCCTGGCAACTGCACTACCATAAGGCCGGGACGAACCATCTGCGCCGGGTATGACGGTGATTGACCTGGCCCAGCCGCTATCCTTGAGATAGACGCAATGTCCGGCCGCAATAACACAGCGTTTCGAAATAAAGAACCCCGTGCCTTTGTGATACTCACCACTCTCACTACGAATAGCCAGGTAACATATCGCATTGTAGGGCACGGTTCGAGGATCGGCTTTCTCCCTGTCGTCCTTCCCAATAATAATGTACGCATCGCTGTACTGTAGCGAGATATGCTTCGGATTCTCCGGAATCCTCACAGTATCCATTGCCAAAGCATCGGCGTCTTCCGATAACTCAGCGTCGTTTCCAACGATTGTGTATCGGTCGTCGCCTTTTTTGATTTGCTTCTTTGTCATTTTCGGGAGTCTTAGTCAAAGAAGTTGAAACATCTGACCGTACCTGTCCCTCCACTGATCAATCGCTCACAACCTGAGGGTTTACTACAAGTTAACTATTCTGCGAAAGCCATGTCCCATCTGGATGAAACAAATGGTATCCCAGAATTGTGGGATTCAATGAAAGGAGGGATTAAGGGGTTTCAAAACCAAAGTAAACACGTATGCATGTAAACACCCAAAACACGTTACCTTCCAGTCAACGGACCTGTTCCCGATTCATGCACTACGGACGTGCTCCCATCGAAACGGACCATGCTTACGCGGATTGCGTCGGGAGAGATTCTAAGCTTACGGGAAGATTGGGATAGGTAGCCACTGCCGTAGGGTAAATCAACAGCGGTGCGGGTGCCATCCGCAAGCTCAAGAATAGCCCTAACATCCAGCGGCCCGGGTGTGATGACATGTCCCCTCCCCGCCTCCACTTTTTCAAACACCCGAAGGCTGTCACGGTTACGGGTGGCAATAAATACTTCCTGTCCCGATGAGTCAAACAGCCGCGCCAGCGCCTTTGCATCGCCGCGGACGATAAATCCGCTCTCCTCAGACTCCATAGTATGAAAACCACCCTTGCCATCACCTATCAACACCAGGCCGGTCAAAGCATCCAGCCTGCCCGCAAAAACTTCGTTGCCATAGTCGTTGCCCACGATCAACACGTCTGGATGACCATCGGTGTTAACATCGTCAACCACCATTCCATTCACAGGCGCAAACTGTGCCACCATCGGCAGCGGCTTCATCGCAAACTTTCCACCGCCCAGGTTTTCGATGTAGCTGCTTTCAAAATAGTTCGCGTCAAGTATCAGCGCACCATTGAGGTCTTGCGGTGTCAGCAGTTTGTCCATCGTGGCTTTCGCGTAATGCTTGTATCGCGAAAACTGCTGACGGAAGCGTGGACTCTGTGAATTGAGCTCATCCCAGAAATGTACCGGGAAAAGTCTGCGCTCATCAGGATTGGCGAGTGACTCTCTGATGTAACACGCCATAATAGCATCCACACTGCCATTCCCATCGAAATCCTTCGCATAAACCTTAAGTGGATACTCACGGGAAGCATGGTACGGATTGTTTAGGCCCAAATTGCCCGCTACATAATCAACATCGCCATCATGATCAAAATCCGCAGCCACGAGACTGTTCCACCAGCCGATATTTCCCTCCACACCTGTGCCGCCAAGTTTGGCAAACGATCCGCCTTCATTGCGATAAAACGTTGCAGGCATAAACTCTCCTACGACCACGAGGTCCACCTTGCCGTCGTTATCGAAATCTGTAAACAGTGCATCGGTAATCATTCCGACGGTGCTCAGACCCGGGCAAATCTGTTCTGTAGCCACCACGAACTTTCCTCCGTCATTCCGCAACAGATAACTTTCGGCAGCATAGGGCCAGGACGCAGGCACCACCCTTCCTCCAACAAAGAGGTCGAGATCGCCATCACCATCCCAATCAGCGGCACGGACGCATGAGCCACTGGAACGCAACTCCGGCAATGCAGAGACATCTTCGCGGAAACGCCCGCGACCATCGTTGATAAACAGTCTGTCCTGGTAAACCTCAGCTCCTGCTGCGCCTTCCATTCCACCCGCAACAACATACAAGTCGTTGTCGCCGTCGCCATCTGCGTCAAATAAAAGCATCCCTCCTGCTTCACGGTCCCCACCTGCAACGCCGCTGTTATCATCGCGAACAAACGTGCCATCCCCACGTTGCACGTACACGGCAATGGGATGATTCAGCGAGTTGCCGATGATAACATCATCCAACTTATCGCCGTTGACGTCGCCCACCGCAAGTGATGGCCCCTGCTGAGTAAACTTATGAGGCAGCGTTCGCTGAATGTTGTAGTCGATCATGTCTGTCTCCTGGTGCAAGTACCGCAAGCCGGTTCTCGACGAGGCCTCCCGTACCAGCGGCCCCATATGCTGTTTGGCCAATGAATCCAGTGGCGCGGACGGATCATAGGTCACCGTCAATACCTGATTCGCCGGAATCTGCTGAAGGCGTGTTACGCGGCCATCGGGCCATCGCACCCGAATCGAATCGGCTGTAGAAGCCTGCCCAAGTCCTGCATGGATAATGTTCTCAACAGACGAAAGGTATCCGCGCGCCACTTGTTGTTCAAAATGCTGCATGCGTCCGCCAGAATACAGTGTAACCGCAGCACCTATTGCCTGTCGGTTGGTTGGTGGACCTTCAAGTCGCACCCGCAGATAGTTGGTCGCTTGTTCTTTATCACGCCCGTTCAAGGTGTTCTCATAGACCAGCGCAGGATCATTGATGTTGTTAACGACATAGTCGAGATCGCCGTCGTTGTCCAGGTCTGCGAACGCTGCACCGTTAGAGAAACTCTTATGGGTAACGCCCCATACGCGGGAAACATCCTCAAAGGTGAAATCCCCCTTATTCCTGAACATGTAGTTCGGAATTTTCACAACGGGGATGGAATCGATCAGATCCTTGGCAGCCAGCAAATTGCCAACATCGGTCCGATACGCGACAAAGTCCTTATCCGTAATGTCGCGCGGAAATCCGTTCGTAACCGCCAAATCTTTGTAACCGTCGTTGTCGAAGTCGGCAAACAGTGCCGACCAGCTCCACTCCGTTTGGTATACACCCGCCAGGTGGCCTATTTCACTAAATCCCGACTGCTCACCCACGTTGAGGTGCAGCATGTTGCGAATGTACTGGTACTCGTAGCCAAACTTCTCGTTGTTGATGTAGGTGAGGTAGCTCTTGTTGTTGATCATCGTCTTCTTCCGCTCGTTCGTTTCGGGAAGCATATCGAGGGTCACAAGATCGATCCGTCCGTCATTGTTGAAATCAGCTGCATCGTTTCCCATCGAGAACTGACTTTGGTGCGCGATGCGTCTCGGACTTTCATTGGTAAAGGTTCCGTTTCTGTTATTGATGTAGAGTACATCGTTGGTCACAAAGTCGTTGCCGACATATATATCAGGCCAGCCATCCGAATTGAAGTCGGCAATAGCCAATCCAAGACCAAATCCTTCATACACGATGCCAGCCTCGATGGTCACATCGGTAAACGTTCCATCACCATTGTTTCTGTAGAGCCGGTCGTTGCCGGGCGATGACCCATCGGTCACTTTTACGCGATAGTTCGACGAGTAATTCTTGGAGTGTTTGTTCGTGAGTATATACAGATCGAGATCGCCATCCAAATCATAATCAAAGAAGGCGGACATAACGCTGTATCCGTAGTCGGCAATGCCGTAACGGGCTGCTTGCTCCTCGAACCGCGGCACACCATCGGTAGCCCCCTGATTCACGAAGAGCATGTTGGTTCGCTTGGTGGAATCTGTCTGCATCGTTGCGCAGACGTACAAATCCATCCAACCATCATTGTTAATGTCGACAACCGTGACGCCGCTGTTCCACCGGCCGGGCACGTTTACCTTAGCGTCATTCGTGACATCCCGGAATTTGAAGCTTCCCTGGTTGAGATAGAGGCGATTGGGCACCATGTTTCCGGTAAAGAAAACATCCTGCAGACCATCATTGTTGAAATCGGCAATGGCTACGCCTCCGCCGTTATAGATGTAGTCGTACTCGAATACATTAAAGGTATCCGATTCAAAGATGGTGTTCTCGAATTCTATTCCTGTCTCGTACTTGTCGCGCAGCACAAACATCGACTTTGGGGTGCGATCGCACCCCACCAGGAGCAGCACAAACAATACAATGCAATACTGCACAAACAGCCGTGTGATATTGTCGATACTCATGTCACTTCTTGCTTAGCGTAAGGTTTGATTTGGTTGCCCCGGTTTTCCTGAAGGCGACTACTTCCGCGTTGTTCCGGGCGAACACTATGTTACCTGCAATGGACACAATGTCTCTTACTTCGCCTGTCACTTTGAGCCCCGACTCGAGCGCGGATACAAACACAAACGTACCATCACCCTTGCCCTTAAAATATCCCCCGTCAAATCCATCCAGTCTGCCAATCTCGGGCTTTAGTTTGTAATAGTTACCACCCAGCAACAGATCGAGAATACCATCTTCGTCGACGTCCAATATTTCGATGGCATACACGGGCGAGAATTGCGCTTCTGTTGGCAGTGCCTGTAACTTCAGGTTGCTGCCGTCGCGCAGGAGTACAGAGCTGCTGAGATTTTCTGTTTGGTGCACGACGGCCTGTTGCAGTACTTCCTTAGGCAGGATATCGCTTACCTGGCGCACTGCAAACTCCCGGTATTTTATTGCGTTCTTCTTCAGCATAGGAAGTTGTGCCGTGAGGTCTTTTCGCGATGCGAATGGGAAAGGCTTTTCGTCAGCTCCAAACTGCCACTCCAAAATGCATTCGTACCTGCCGTTGGCGTCAAAGTCGTTGACGTATAACCGCAGCGGCTTTTCAGGACTCGCAGGAAGCTTCATATTCCTGCCCCAGTTGCCGAGGATAAAGTCTTCATCACCATCCTGATCGATATCGGCCATTTCGATCGTATTCCACCATCCGCTGCTACCCGGCACCGTGCTCTTTCCGCCAAAGTTGCCGTTTTGCTGGAAGAAGATTGTAACCGGCATCCACTCACCCACGACGACAAGGTCGGCGAGGCCATCGCCATTCATGTCCGACCACACCGCATCCTTTACCATTCCAATTGGCCCGGTCATGTCGTTTGTAATGTCCGTCCATTGGTTTTTGCCATCGTTGCGAAGCATAAAGCTTCTCGGCACGAGGCCATACGTTCCTGGCACCCCTGCTCCGCCAACAAAAAGATCAATGTCTCCGTCGTTGTCGAAGTCGTACGGCCGAATGCATCCAATCTGGCCACCGAACACAGGGCCAGAATTGATCTCTCTTGAAAAATTCCCGCGGCCATCATTGAGGTAGAACCGCGAGGCAAAATTCAGAAAGCCCTTCTGGTATTCATTCCCGCCACTTCCAATCACGAGGTCAAGATCCTTATCGCCATCTGCATCAAAAAAGGCGCCGCATACACTTTCGAAATTCTTGTCCGTTTCAAAAGCGGATTGCTTGGAAAGCACGAATCGACCATTTTTTTGGATAAACAATTGGTCGGGCTGTCCGGAGGCACCGAGCAGTATGAAATCTTCTGCTCCATCACCGTTAACATCACCCTTCACAATGCGCGGCCCCTCGGTAGACGAGGCATGCGGTATCAGGCGCTCGTGGTCATAGTTGAGGTAATCATTTTCCTCGTGTACGGGTGTTTGAGCGAAGAGCTGTGGCGTAGACACCCGGAACAGAGGCACTGGCAATGATTGTGGCACAAAGGGCCGCCCTCCTTTGTATTCTATGACAAGTGTTTGATTGGGCGTAATACCTTCAGCTACTACCTGAACCTTGCGATCAGGCCAGACGACTACAACCGAGTCAATGGTGGAATGTTTGCCCAACCCGAAAATCAGGTCGGGGTCGACTGAACTCTGAAATCCACGTGCAGTCCACGACTCCATGGTTTGTGCGCCATCGGGAGTGTACACAATCACCTGAGCTCCCAGGGCATTCTTGTTGGCGCCTGTTCCGCGAAGTTTGACCTTTAGGTATTGGTTTGTGGTGACGTTCTCATACACGAACGCCTCCATGTTGACATTGTTGATCACCAGGTCGTAGTCACCATCGTTATCCAGATCGCCATATGCGGATCCATTGCTGAAGCTTTCTTCGTCCAGTCCAATAGACCCTGCGACGTTTTCGAATTTAAGGTCACCGCGGTTCAGGAAAGCAAAGTTGCGTTGAGGGTTATTCGGAAGATATTCGACAAAATCGCGGAAGTCTGAACGTCCGGTTCGTTCCACCACTTTCCGAATTTCTTCTTCGCTGCTGATGAAGTCGACAAAATCCAGGTCGGTGATGTCGTGATAGATTCCATTGCTCACGAAGATATCCTTTTTGCCGTCGTTGTCCATGTCGAAGATGAGCGCGCCCCAGCTCCAGTCTGTTGCGGCCACGCCAGAAAAGAACGCCGTTTCGCGGAATGTGCCGTCGCCCTTGTTGATCTGAAGAGCGTTCTGGATGTACTGATAGAAATACGAGTTCCGCCATTTAATGTCTTCGAGAAAGTATTCTTCAATCATTAGGGCGGATTTCATCCTGTAGTTGGATGCAGGCAGCATGTCAGTGCTGAAGATGTCGTTATAGCTGTCGTTATTCAGGTCGGCGATATCCGAACCCATGCTGTTTGCCGAGACATAGGAAAAAGAATCCGGGAGTCGTTCAGTGAACGTGCCATCGCCGTTGTTAATGTAGAAGTAATCGCGTTCCCAAAAGTCGTTGGAAATATAAAGATCCGGATACCGGTCGCCGTTGACATCGCCAGCCGAAACGCCAAGCCCGAAGTCGATGTCACCGGAGTATATGCCTGATGCAGGTGTCACGTCTACAAAGCGCCCGTTATCGTTGCGATACAGGCGGTCGCCACCCGGGGCGCCATAATTGTGGCGGTCGCGCGAGACGGTTGCAATGCGTTGCGGGTCGGTGTATGAATTGTTCAGTACAAAGCAATCAAGGTCGCCGTCGAGGTCGTAATCCAGGAATGACGCGTGGGTTGAATAACCGACATCGGCGAGTCCAAATTCGACGGCCCTTTCTGTAAAGGTTCCATCGCCATTGTTGATGAAGAGTTCATTTTCCCTCTCCTTTCCCTCCAGGTCGCCGGAATTGCACACGTAGATATCAATCCAGCCGTCGCCGTTGACGTCGGCCATGGAGACGCCGGTGCTCCAGTATTTCGTTCCGGCTACACCCGCAGATTCGGTGATGTCCTCAAACTTTAGATTGCCCTTATTGAGATAGAGCCGGTTGGGCCCCATATTGGCGGTAAAGTATATGTCGTTAAGGCCGTCGTTGTTGATGTCGCCAATGCCAACTCCTCCCCCGTTGTAGTAGTTTCGGAAGGTCAGGATGTTGAAGTTCTCCTGATTTTCGATCTGGTTGACGAAGTCGATGCCGGACTGCTTGGCCGTGACGCGTCGGAATGTGTGATCTTTTTTTTCGGTGTTGTCAGCGGATGGTGACTGATCGCACGAGCTCGCGAGAGCAACAGAGAGCAGGCAGAGTATCCACGGAAGGGCTCGGTTTGCGGTAGAGGTCGGTTTTTTTATTGCGTTATGCAAGGGTTATTAACTAAAAGGAGGAAGCCGCATGCGCGGCTTCCTACAATAATAAACAGATTATACAGCTTCTCGATTAGAAGCCATCATTTTGTTTCAAATTCCCATTTGAGAGGGCAACTTCCGTGCTCGGCAGCGGGAAGACATAATGTCGCGGTTGAACATCTTCCGCAGCGTCGAGGTCGGCAATGCGGACGTCCTGTCCACCAACATTATTTATGACCGTCGATTCATAGGCGCGGTAGTTTTCCACTGTTTCTTCGAGAATGCCCCACCGTCTCAGGTCGAAAATGCGGTGTCCTTCGGTTGCGAGTTCAAGACGACGTTCGCGACGCACGCGTTCACGCGAAAGATCTTTGTCGGTCCACGGGTCGGGCCACGGCTGAACATCGTACGTTGCCCAGGTAATTGACGCGTGGTCAATCGGCACCGTAAGCGGTCCGTCGACCGGTCCCTGCGCGCAATTTGCTGCGCGCTCTCTTACGAGGTTAACGAGTTCACGGGCGCGTTCGAGGCTACCGACTTCAACTTCGCACTCAGCAAGCATGAGGAGGACGTCGGCATAGCGGATCAGCTGCACGTTCTTCGCGTGGAGCTGGCCGGTCGTCCATCCCGGACCTTCCGGATCGGTTACGAGTTTCATGTTCTTCTTAGGCGAGTACATACCTGCCCAACCTGCTCCGCGGATCCATCCATCGGAGTGCAGACCCCAGTCGAGGTAAGGAACCCCTGTGCGACCCATCGTCCAGTCAATACGAGGGTCAACGGTGATTGCCTGAGTGACAGTCACCCTGGTAGCATTCCAATCGTCTACAGGGAGTCCATTGGCATCAACACGATAGGAATTCGCCAGGTCTTGCGTAGGGTTGTTAAACCCGCAGCAGCTCGAGTGAGAACCCGTGTGAGGTGCGGCAAGGCGTTCCAGGAAGTTGGAGTTGGTTCCGTTTCCATCACCATCGTTTACAGAAGCCTGGAATGCAAATACGGTTTCAGAATTGTTCTCAGTAGCAATTGTGAAATTGTCCTGATAGCAATCGACAAGCTTATACTTTTGCGAATCAACGACCACGTCGAAAGCCGTTTTCGCACCAGTGAAGTCGCCAGCGTAGAGCTTAATCTTACCCAAAAGTGCCTGGGCTACGGTTTTGTCCACGCGACCGATCTGGGAGCGATTATCCGGCAAGCCCGAGATGGCCGACTCAAGATCCGCGATGAGTTTCGGGATGATGTCCTCGTTATTGGGTTTCGTGAAGTCAACATCCGTTTCATCATAGTACGGCACGTTCTTCCACATCTTGTATGCTTCGAAGTGGTACCAGGCACGGAGGAATTTGGCTTCTGCAATTATGCGGGCTACTTCATTGGCGTCACCACCGCGCTCGGCATACAGATTTGCAAGCTGGATGGTGTTGTTTGCCCTTCTAACGCCTTCGTATACTGCCTGGAACTTATGTGTAAAGGCCAGGAAGCCCGCAGACCATTGGTACAAGGCTATTTCATAATAGCCATCAGGGTTGTCGGAAGGTTCTGATCCCTTATGTACATCGTCGGAAGCGCTGTTAAAGATGTAGTTCGAAGGTGCGGAACCCCATGTGTTACCCACAGTGTTCGTGAAGCCATTGAGCATCTTGTAAGTAGAGATGAGGGAAGCTTCCACACCCGACTGAGAGGACGCGAGAATGTCGGATGAAATCGCATTCTGCACAGGTGTATCAAGAAAGTCCTTGCCGCAACCGCCCACGAGCAGGAGGACGGTACTTGCGACACTAAAGGATATTATCAGACTTTTCAGTTTCATAGCTAAGATCGTTTACAGGTATCTCAAAATTCAGCGGATATACCAAAGGTCACTATTTTGTTGCTAGGGTACTGACCGATGTCAAATCCTGTCCAGATATCGTTCAGGTTCCGGCCATCGCCAATGTTCGCATTAGACAGTACGGGGTCGAGACCAGAGTAGTCTGTGATAGTGAATAAGTTTTGTCCCTGTACATACACCTTGAGCTTGCTCACTACGTTCGACCAGGACGAAGGCAGCGGAACATTGTAACCCAACTGTACTTGTCCAAGTCTCAGGTAAGAACCATCCTCTACGTAGTATTCGCTGGCCTGACGGCTGGATGTATCGAGAATATTGAGTCTCGGTTCGTTGCCTGTTCCGTTCTTCAGGTAGTAGTCTCTCGAAACGTTCGAGAAGAACTGGCGGAAGTGAGTGAAGAGTTTGACGTAGTTGAAAATCTCGTTCCCTTGTGATCCGAAGATGAACGCGGAGAAATCGAAATTCTTGTAGCTCAAACCGATGTTAAGACCATAGGTGAAATCCGGGTGCGGGCTGCCTATGATATCCAGGTCGGCGTCGTTGATTGCGCCGTCGTTGTTGAGATCCTTAAACCTCAACCCGCCCACCTGGGCGCCAGGCTGGTCGAGCTCGTCGAGCTCTCCCTCTGTACGATAGATGCCGTCAACACGGTATCCGCGGAATGACGAAATGGAATAACCGACCTGGTTGATGTTGATCTCCGTCGGGAGACGGTTGTCGATCCGGCCCTGTGTCGGGTTCGGGTAGAAGAAGTCGGTGATGCCATCAACGCGGTCGATCGTATTCTTGTAACGCGAAACGTTGAGTCCTACACTATACTGCCAGTCGCTCGCAAAGCTGCCCCGGTAAGTAATTCCGAGGTCAAATCCTTTGTTCGTCATGGAAGCGGTGTTGCGGAAAGGAGCGTTAGGCGCAAGGTATCCGAAAGTACCAGGGAGCGCGGCGTTGTACAGGAGGTCTTCCGTCTTCCGTTCGTAAACGTCCAGAACGATATCCAACCGGTCGTTCAGCATGCTAATGTCCAAGCCTACGTTGACGGTAGTTGCTTCTTCCCACTTCGTTTCCAGACCCAGTGTTTCGGTACCCACATTTGTCAGGTGATAACCGGTGGTTGCTGAGCCGTTGGAGCCATCGATCGCATAAAAGGCGCTACCCACGGTACCACCCCAGCGGTCGGCATAGTTGTAGTTGCGGATGTTTTCGTTACCGGTCTTACCCCAGCTGGCACGAAGTTTCAGATCGCTGAAGAGCGACTGAGATGCCATGAAGGATTCACCCGAAATTCGCCATGATACTGCGAACGCAGGGAACACAGCGAACCGATTTTCAGGGCTAAAGCGCGAGGAACCGTCGCGACGGACCGTCGCGCTAAAGTAGTACTTATCCATAAAGGAGTAGTCGACCTTACCGAACATGGAAAGGAGCTTGTTTTCTCCACCGTTAGAGCTCACCTGGCGGGTATCGGCGGCACCGAACGCTGAGTTGATGTACCAGATGTCCGGACTGGTAGTGAAGTAGTTATTGAGGCTACCATTGATGTTGCGGAACTCACCCCTCAGTGCTTCGTAACCAGCCAACACGCTTATGTTATGGCTGTCAGCAATGCGCTTGTTATACGCCAGGGTGTTGGACCAGGTCCACAGACTCGAATTACCCCAGTTTTCGGAGAAGTTCTGCGCTCCCTGGTTTTCCTGGTTTTCAGGAGTGCGGTACGAGAAGTTCTTTCCATTAAAGGAGTTGAGCTCGAATTTGAAATCGGTCTTGAAGGTCAGACCCGTGATCAGGTCAAATTCAGCATACGCACTACCCATCAGGTTGTTCGTGATGTTTACGTTGCGACGACCGCGGAACAGCATTGCATAAGGGTTCGCGGCGTTACCCGTGTTAGCGGTCTTCGATCCACCGAAAGAATCGCGGTAACCATCTTCGTCAACCGAAGTACCGATATCATAAACAGGAATGATGGGAGCAATCTTGTACACCTGAGATAGCACGCCTTGCTCGGATTGTGCGGGCGAGTTTACGATACTGCGGCGTGCAAAATTCAGCGTTTGTCCAATGCGCAGGCGGCTTCCAATCTTGTACTGAGAGTTGGCGCGAATGTTATAGCGTTTGAAGCCGTTAAACTTCAAAACACCTTCCTGGATGAGTGTTCCTGCACCAACGGAGAAGATTGCATTTTCGCTACCGCCGGACAAGTTGATGTAGTAGTCTTCAATCTTTGCCGTGCGCGTGATTTCGTCCCACCAGTTGGTGCCCGGGCTTGTGAGCATGATAGGGTTAGAATAGCGATCGTATGTACTTTCGTCTACTGTATTGGCAACCGTATTGGTTCCATCGGTAAATGTCGGGTTTACATAGATGTACTTGGGCAGACCATTTACCGCATAGTTCGGCAATGCCTGATTGCCATTTCCGAAGAATTGCTCCGTCATGTCGAGGTATTCATCTGCATCCGTGATCAGGATGTCATCCCAACCTTTTACGGAGTTTGCCAACGAATACGAGCCATTGAAGGTGAGCTTGGTCTTTCCCGGTTTCCCTTGCTTTGTGGTGATAACGATAACGCCATTGGATGCGCGCGATCCATAGATGGAAGCGGTAGACGGATCTTTCAGTACCTGGAGCGTTTCAATGTCGTTCGGGTTCAGATTGAGGTTCCCTTTGTCCTGAATGGGAATACCGTCTATGATATAGAGCGGGTCGTTATTCCCGAAGGATGAGATACCCCGAATCCGAACGTTTGTCGCGTCGCCCGGCGATCCGGATGTCGAAACGGTAACACCCGGTGCACGACCATGCAACTTCTGAGCGAAGGAACTGGTCACCAGCGTCTGGAGCTCTTCAGTATCCACGACGGCAACGGCACCCGAGATGTCGGCTTTGCGTTGCACCTGATAACCGGTTACCACAAGTTCAGTGAGCGTCTGAACGTCGGGCACCAGCTGCACGTCAACAACAGACCGTCCGTTGACGGCAACTTCCGTCGTGGCATAGCCGACGAAGGTAAAGACAAGAACGGCGGCATCATCAGGCACATTGATCTGATACCTTCCGTTGGCATCGGTGGCGGTCCCCGTACCGGTTCCTTTAACCAGCACGTTCACGCCAGGCATGGTCACGCCTGACTCATCGGTAACCGTCCCCGCGACAGAGGCCCCCTGGGCCAGTGCGGCTGCAACGCACATCGTCCACAGCAACGATGCGAGCGCACATCGCAGATAGAGATCCTTCATAGGTTGATAGGGTTAGTTGGGTTAACATTGGAATTACGGCCAACGCGAGAAACGCAAAATTTTATTTCACGCACACTACCGCGCACCAAACGTAAAAAACTCCGCAATTGTTTACAAAAAAATGTTTACGCAAATGTTTACACAATCGTTTGCGATGTCCTTGTGCATTGAAAATATCATGTAAGAAATAAGTGTAGAATTAACACTAATCCCTAAATATGGCCGATATTTGCAACATTTTGCCGTTCATCCGCCCGACAACATGTACGCAACTATTCCAACGCAACAGAACGCAACAGATTTAAGAGAACCCTAACCAAATTTTATTTGGCCGGCAGATTTGGCGGCTTTTTGGGTGAGCGGAACGAGGAAATAGGCAAATGGTTGTCAGTAAAAAGCCTGATCAACATCATTCCTGTGACTGTTCGTACTCATTCCGCGTGGAGCAAATGAGATCGAACTTGCTACCGATCAAAAGGCAGCAATCATGAAAAACATTGTAATTCCCGTAGATTTTTCTGAACACTCCCGCACCGCAGCGAAGACCGGCGCCTATCTGGCGCGCAAGACATACGCACGTGTTCACCTGCTTCACGTTGTGTATGGTCCTGAAAACTGGAATCAACTCACCGTTGAGAACCAGCAAAAACACCCGGAGGTGGAAGCTCGCATTGTGGAAGCCGGTATGAAACTGGAAAAGCTTGCACAAGATGCAATGTTCAGCGGACTTAACGTCGTCACACAAGTGAAAACGGGAATACCGCACGAGCGTATCGTATCATTTGCGCTGGCCACGAACGCCGACCTTATCATCATGGGTGCTCATGGAGTCGGAGATTCCGATCCCATATACATCGGATCGACAACTCAAAGAGTAATCCGCGCAGCTTCTTGTCCGGTGCTTTCAGTCAAAACAAAGTTTGATCCAGCTTCTGTTAAACGCATTCTGTTTGCTTCAGACTTCGAAGAAAACGTTTCAGACGCAATTGACTTCGTTACTGAGCTCGCGGTCGCCCTGAACACAGGCATTGACTTTGCGTTTGTAAATACACCGGCGCATTTCGTCGACACCGAAACGATCGAGGCGCGCATGCGAAAAGCGCATCCCACCAAACCGGGCGTGATGATCAATCACTTTGTCTACAACCACCACGAAAAGGATCGCGGCATTGTCGAAGCGGCCAAAAAGCGAGACGCAGGGGTAATCGCGATGATCACGCACGACAGAAAACGAAAGCCTCCCTATTCTTTTGGCATTACGGAGTCTGTTCTGTTCCTTGCTGATGCAGGCGTGATAAGCGTCATCGTAAAGAAGTAGGCGATGCCGGATACGAAGGTTTCCATCAACGATCTCGACCTCTCCCCTAAGCCGGGGAAAAAGTACTGGTCTAATGGCACCCGTGAATGGCGCGAGGAGTTCATCTACTTTCTCATGGTCGACCGGTTTCA
>DATCLO010000126.1:0-19074 GCA_036563875.1 Cyclobacteriaceae bacterium | reverse complement strand
TCGCCGCCAACCTCATCACCCTCATGCTCGCCGCGACTTTGCTTGTCTTTAAGTTCCGCTTCCGCGACTAGCAGACGCACTATGTGATCTATGTTCCTCTATGTTTCCTATGTGGTTAAAGAAAAATATTGAACCACATAGGGCACATAGAATTGCACATAGGTGCACATAGAGGTAACAACAACACCAACACATCAACACGTCAACACCTGCGCACACTTCAGTCAGATATCGCCTGATACACCAAATTCTTAAACTTCTCATGCACATCCCCGTGGGGATTGTTGTACATATTGATGAAGAGCATGCCGATGAGTTGTTCCTGCGGATCGGCCCAGTAGGTGGAACTGAATGCGCCGCCCCAGGAGAAGGTGCCTTTTGATACGATGCTTCGGAAGTCGTTGTTGTCCGTCTCGAGTCCGAATCCCAATCCTACCTGATTTGTAATGGGCTGTTGCGTTTGGAGCGTCAGCATGAGTTCGACCGTCTTGCGACTTAGGAGTCGTGTACCATTGAACGTGCCTTTGTTGAGGAAGAGTTGAAGGAACCGAGCGTAGTCTTCGACGGTGGAGGAGAGACCTGCACCGCCGGAGTAGTAGGTGCCGTCGGTGGTTGGATAATTGGGATCAACGCCGTCGAACACGGGGTGGTCTACTCGCACTACTTTGTTATTGGAGTACTCATGCAGGGCGACGACGCGCGATCGCTTGTTGCGCGGAACATAGAAATAGGTGTCCTTCATGCCCAGCGGTTGGAATATGCGCTTCTGGAAGAACTCATCCAGTGTCATCCCGGAGAGTACTTCCACGAGGTAGCCGAGCACGTCGGTATTAAGGCCATAAGTATAGGCTTCCCCGGGATGGTGTTTTAGCGGAAGTTTTGCGAGGGCCCGGATTTTGTCGCCAAGTGTCTCGTCTTCATTCCCAATGCCGCTGGGGATGCCCTCCTTGGCATAGATAGCCCGGAGCTCTGGGCTGCCGATGGCCGGATAGTCGATGCCCGACGTGTGTGTGAGCAGGTGACGGAACGTAATGGGACGGTTGGCATTGGTGGTGGTGTAGGTGGTGTCGCCTGCGTTGAACGAGGCGAGGACGGTTGGGTTGGCGAACTCCGGGATAAAATTCGAAATCGGCTCGTCAAGCATAAACTTTCCCTCCTCGAAGAGCATCATAATAGCGAGGCTGGTGATGGCTTTGGTCTGCGAAGCGATTCGGAAAATGTCGTCCGTACGCAGCTTTTGTTTCGAGTTCACGTCGCGGACGCCGAAGGCTTGCAGGTAGGCGATTTTTCCGTTGCGGACGATGAGGGCTACCGCACCGGGGATTTTGTTCTGGTTAACGTAGTCCTGGATCAGATTGTCGATCCTTTGAAGTCGTTGGGGATCGAGGGCCACATCGGAAGGACGGCCAGCAACGGGGAGGTCCTGGCTCAACACTGTGGAAGAAATTGCAAGGAGAAACAAAACGACTGTCGTTCTCATTTCGTTTTTGGGTTTAAGAAAGGTTTCGAATTCCAATGTAACAAGACAATTTGACAAGTCAGACAGGTCTGGCCATGCCGATTTGACGGAAAACGAGTATGGTATAGGTCTTGAGGAAGAGGGGATAACAAAGGTTTATAAGGAGGCTTTAAGGATGAGACGAACCAATGATTTTATTACAGCGCTTGCCCTATCCGGCGACATCATGAACACCCTTGGCGGTGGCATGAGCGAGCCCCGGGTTGCGTTTGAGTCGTCTGATGTCGGTCAAATGCTCAGGATCGAGGTTCCGGGTGTTGACGTGAGCAAGCTGAATATTGAGATTAATTTCAACCGCCTGACGGTATTTCAGGGTGCGAGCCAGAGCCCTGAGGTGACGATTCCGGTACCGAGGATAATTTTTGACAAGCCGATCCCGTACTTTATCGACGTGGACAAGATTTCGGCGATGGCTGAAGGAAAGGTGCTATTCATCAGCCTTCCTTTTAACGAAAAGGCCAATGGGTATCACCGCAAGGTCGGCATCAAGACCTGACACTGTCAGATCTTAACGTGCGACCAGTTTTCACCTGACTTGATCCGGTACAGCTGCATCTCGGAGATTCCGAACTGTTTGGCCAGGATCTTCATCCTGGTTCTGCCAGATGCAAGCTTGCGCTTGATAACCTTTACCCGGTCGGCATTCAGCTTTTTCCCCTGATAGGGTGTCAGTTGTGCCAGGAATGCAGGGTCCTTCTTGGCGTGTTCGATTTGAGTTGCGTGGGTCACCCACTTCAGGTTAGATGCAAGATTGTTTTCCTTCTTGTGGTCAAGGTGGATAACGAAGTTATGCCGGGGTGAAGGTTTCCTGCAGAACGCTTCTGCCACCAGTCTGTGGATATAATAATTGATGTTCTTACCACCTACTTTGATGGTGATACTGGGATATCGCTGAGTTAACCGGGTTTTCAGGATGGTTCCCTCCTCGATCTTCGTCGTAAAGCTGGCTATCCTGCCGTGATTCGAGATAGCATAGCGCTTTTGTGTAGCGCCTTTCTTCATTGGCAATTCTTTCCACCGTTCGGTTGGATAGAATCGAATCTTTTTAGGGCTCCTGGTAGTCATAGTTAAATTTCACAAGATTTGACGAATAGCGCAACCGATTAATAATAAATGTGAAACCTGTACCCTTGGGTCCCCAAGGTTGTGCCGTTGTGTGATCTTTTCTACAACAACTTCACTCAGTTCTCCAACTCTTTTTTAACGACCAGCAAATAGGAGTTATTATCAATTTTCAGGTATCCCTGCTCGAAGCAATAGCGATATACGCCACCACCACGAGTGGTATACTGGCTGGTGAAGTAACGAAAGTCGAAACCGTGACGCGACAGCTGTTCGTCGCTTACACGACACTTCCCGGTGGGATTGAGTTCCATCAGGATGCGCCGATTTCGCGTCAATGTGTTGATCACGTTCTTCATGTATCGGGTGGCCGGCGCGTTGAGCCGGTTGTTATAGCTTACCCGACAACTGTCTGAACAAAATTTTTTGTCGATCCGCCCCGTAACGCGCTCACCGCATTCGAGGCACGTTCTTGCGGTCCTGGTAATCATGGAGGTCTTTTTTTTTAGGGTCTTTTATACGGCCGTAGCCGTTTACAAACGACTAAAATCGAATATAATCGATAATAAGCGTTTAAAATACGACAAACCGAATTTTTCCCAAACAGCTTTGCATTGTCAGTCACGGTAGGACTGCTGGCTGGCGTAAAATGCATGTTCAACCTTAATCGTTCACTGTTATGAACACCCTGAGAAACAGCGTACAGCTGATCGGTCGTCTGGGAAAAGATCCCGACATCAAAACTTTCGAGAAAGGTAAGCAGAAGGCCTCGTTCACGATCGCTACAACGGACACGTACAAAAATCAGCGCGGCGAAAAGGTGGAAGACACGCAGTGGCACCAAATTGTCATGTGGGGAAAGCTGGCCGAAATTGCGGGCAAGTACCTCAAAAAGGGTCAGGAAATTGCTATCCAGGGAAAGCTCGTGCACCGCGCTTATCAGACCAACGCGGGGGAGCGGCGGTACATAACTGAGATTAACGCTAACGACATGGTTATGCTAGGTGGCCGACGCTAATCCTGCTGAAAGGCGTGCTTATCCCTTTCCGGCAGCTTGTGCCTTGTGCCGGGCGAGAATCAGGATCGCCATCCGGTCCTGGCGCGGCTGCCGGTAAAAGAAAAATAAGCGGCCCGTCCATCAAAATTGAAATTCCGGGCGTTACGAGTAAGGAACTAAGCGTTAACTTTGACCCGCAGATGAGTTTCCTGTATCCCTCATTCTTGTGGGCGCTGTCCGCCCTCGCAATCCCGATTCTGATCCATCTCTTCAATTTTAGAAGGACGACGCGCATATTTTTCTCCAATACGCGCGCACTCAGGCAGGTACGCGAAGTGACAACCGCCCGGAGGAAACTCAAACACTACCTGGTGCTCTTGTGTCGCCTGCTGTTCCTCGCCTTCCTCGTCTTTGCGTTCGCGCAACCGGTAATACCTGCGCGCGAGGATACGGGAGGCCATCGCGACATCACTATTTACCTTGATAACTCGTTCAGCATGTCCGCCCTGATGCAGGGACGCGCACGAGCGCTCGATGCAGGAGTGACTCTGGCATCTGAGATCATAGAACTCTTTCCACCGGATACGCGCTACCGGCTGCTCACTAACGACTTCGCGCCATCATCAAATACGCGGAAAACAGGAGAGGAAGTGGCTGACCTGCTGACACAGGTGCGACTGTCACCCGTAACGCGCTCGTCTGCAGACATCATAAACCGCATCAGGCTGTCAGACCCCAGCCGGGATGAAGAAGTGTTCTGGATATCCGACTTCCAGCAATCCACCTTTGGTACGCCACCTGCTCTGGATTCGGGCATCCGATGGCATTTGGTTCCGATCGTGCCGACAGTCAACAACAACGTATTCATCGACACGGCTTACCTCGATAACCCTTTTGCCATAGGACAGGAACGGAACTCGATAACGGTCAGGGTTCGCAACGACGGTAACCGTGAGCGCGAACAACTAAATGTCAAGCTAACCATCAACGGCATCCAGGCGGCGACAACATCCGTAACCATCCCGGCGGGAGCGATGCGCGATGTCTCCTTCGACCTCGCGACAGGACTTGCCGGACTGAATCGTGCACAATTGAGTTTTAACGATATGCCGGTGAGTTTCGACAACGAATTTTACCTGGCATTGAATTACAACGAGCGAATCAACGTGCTGGAAATCAAACCCGACAATCGGACGACACCCATCCGTCAGGTCTTCGGGAACAACCAGGTATTTAACTACAACGGCTTTCCGGCCGGAAACTTTAACTATAGTCTGCTTGATCAGGCTGACATCGTCGTGCTCAACGGCGTCGATCCCGACCCGGCACTCTCACAGGCGCTGCGTTCGTTCATCGACGGCTATGGAACGTTGCTCTTCATTCCGCGTGCTGACGGGAACGTAGAATCGTATCGGAGTGTGCTGGGCCTTCCGGTAACGCTTCGTGACCAGCCACCGATGCAGGAACTGGATCCGCCGGATTTCGACAACCCGTTCTTTGAAAATGTCTTCGAAGAGCGCACGCCGTCTATCGCCATGCCGCGCGCCGCCCGTCTGCTCGAATGGGGTGACGATCGATCCGCCATCCTGAGATTCCGCAATGGTGCACCGTTCCTTTCTTCGTTTCAGCAGGGAGGAAGGGTCTTTGTCCTGGCAAGTCCTTTACACGACGCGTACACCGACTTTAGCAGGAATGCATTGTTCGTTCCGGTTATGTACAGGATGGCTTCAACGGCGAAACGTTCTGCTGCAAAACCATATTACACATTGAGCGAGAGCCTGGTGACTTTGAAGGCGGACTCGCTGACGGGTGAAGAACCGATACGACTGAAAGGCGAGCAGGAGGTAATCCCTGCCCAGCGAATCATTGGAGACCGCGTCCTGCTCGACATCCCCAGGCACTCGATAACACAAGGCTTCTATTATGTCACGTCAGCCACCGATACGCTGGACCTGCTGGCCTTCAATCCAGACCGCGACGAATCGCGAATGGCTACGTACGATGTGCAGGATGTGGTACGCCTGATGAATGGCGCCCAGGTATCGGTTTTCGAGGCGAGAACACCGGAGGCTTTCAGCAAAGAAATAAAAGACAGATATTTGGGCAAAACGCTTTGGAAGTACGCCGTTATGCTGGCACTTGCGTTTCTTCTGGCCGAGATTCTTCTGATTCGATTTATGAAATGAGCGTCGGCAGAAAACAAGGTGGTGTCAGGACAAGGTCAAAACAAAACTAACCTATATCCGGAATGAAAATCCTGATCGAGGGAGCTGAGATCGTCGACGCAGAATCACCACATAACGGAAAAGAGAAAAACGTTCTGATCCAAAACGGCAAGATTGTTTCCATCGGTGATAAGAACGCGACGTCCGACAAGGTCATACACGCGCAGGGGATGAAGCTCACGCCGGGATGGTTTGACCTCGGAACCTTTGCCGGAGATCCCGGACTGGAATACCAGGAAGACCTTGACTCTGTAACAGAGGCGGCAGCGGCCGGGGGATTTACGGGAATCGCATTACTCCCCAATACCGTTCCGGTTTTGCAGACGAAAAATGAAATCTCGTACATTACCCGTCACAACGGTACCCGGCTCGTTACACTGCACCCGTTGGCTGCGGTTACGCGCGACTGCAAGGGCGAGGAACTGACGGAAATGATCGACTTGCGCCACGCAGGCGCCATTGCTTTCACCGATGGTCTCAAACCGCTGTGGCACACAGACATCCTGCTAAAGGCACTGCAGTACCTGCAAAAGTTTGATGGGCTGCTCATTGACCTGCCCCAGGATATTTGGCTGAATACCTTCGGACAAATGCACGAAGGAGTGCAGAGCACGATGCTTGGTCTGAAGGGACTACCGCGGGTAGCTGAGGAAGTCGCCGTAAGCAGGAACCTGCAAATTCTTGGATATGCCGGAGGACGACTGCACCTGACGCGGTTGTCGACAGCAAAGTCTGTCGATCTGATCCGAACCGCCAAAAAGAAACTGAAGATTTCATGCGACATCACTTCGTATCAGGCGCTACTTGATGACCGCAATGTGTCCGGCTTCGACACCAACTACAAGGTAATGCCGCCGCTTCGTGAAAAGTCGGATCAGGAAGCGCTCATCAAAGGACTGAAGGACGGGACTATTGATGTAATCTGCAGCGGACATTTGCCGCAGGACGAAGAAAGCAAGAAAACTGAGTTCGATCAGGCAGCGTTTGGTATTATCAACCTTCAGACTTTTGCATCAAATATTACCGCGCTGACGCGCTGGGTTGACCTTTCTGTCCTTGTTGAAAAAATTGCCACCAATCCGCGAAGGTTGCTCAATCTGGACGTCCCTGTCATACGTGAAGGAGAACCCGCGGAGATAACGCTGCTGGACCCGAATTCGGAATGGACGCTGAATGAGTCAACCAGCAAATCGAAATCAAAAAATTCTCCGTGGTGGGGACAAAAAGTCAAGGGACGGGTCGCCGCCGTCTTCAACAACAACAAGTCGTGGATCGCTCCGGGCGTACGATGAAATCACTAAGACCGCTACTTAATGTTTGTGTTCGCTATGGCCTCATTGCCGGCGGACTGATGGTTGTATTCTTCGTAATCACATACTACGCCGGTCACCATCCGCTGATGATCGCGCCTTATCTCGACTTTCGCATCGTGTTGCTGGGAATGTTTGTGTTCTTTGCACTACGCGAATTCCGGGATCGGTTCAACTATGGTGTGCTGCATTTCTACCAGGGAATGATGGGAAGCTACGTTGTCGTTCTGGTTGCGTGTTCTCTGGGCTCAGCGGGATTGCTCATTTTTGCGGCACTCGAGAAAGATTTCGTTCCTGATTACATAACTGCGATGACGGCCTACCTGCAGACTTTTTCCGAGGAAGACATCGAGGCAATTGGCAAAGAGGTTTTTGAACGTAATCTTTCGCTGTTACCCGCGACTCATAGCAGGATGCTAGCGATATCCTACCTTGGCCAGGGATTATTGATCGGGATGTTTGTTAGTATCATCGTATCTGTTATTTTGAGAAAACAACCCAAAACCCCTTAACATTATGGAAAACGACGTCCATGAAAAGGCTGTAACCACCCGCGGAGTCGGGATTAAGTACGGATTGTATTCAGCCGGATTTGGCATATTTTTCTTCCTTGTGCGTGCCCTGTTGGGCCTAAACCCATACGAGAACACGTGGTGGGCAGTTCTGATAAGCCTGGCGGCTGGTGTGACGTTCATTGTGCTCGCACATAACGAATTCAAGCGGTCTGGTGATGGCTTCATGAGTTATGGGCAGGGTGTCGGAATCGGGTTTTGGATGGCCCTCGTAGGCGTGGCAATCGGAGTGCTTGTTCAATGGGCCTACACGTCTTTCGTCGATCCGGAAGTCATGAATCAGTTCTATGAGACCCAGCGAATCCAGCTGGAAGATCAAGGGGTGCCTGATAGTCAGATTGATATGATACAGGAGAACACCAGACGCTACTTTTGGGTTTTTGGCTTTCTTGTTGCCATGTTCATTAGCGTCCTTCTTGCCGTAATCGTGAGTATCTTTACGCAAAGAAGGAACCCGCAACCTGCTTTCTGATTGAATGAAGAACCCGGAAATATCTGTTGTCATTCCGGTATATGATGAGGAGGAGTCATTACCCGAACTAACGCAGTGGATCAGGCGCGTCCTGGACGAGCATGACTTCACGTTCGAGGTAATTATGGTGGACGATGGAAGTTCGGATAGTTCCTGGGAACAAATCGTAAAAATCAGCAACGATGATCGCCGGTTTAAAGGACTTCGACTGAATCGGAATTTTGGAAAGTCGGCCGCCCTTCAAACCGGCTTTCGCGCAACTTCCGGGAAAGTCGTAATTACGATGGATGCCGACATGCAGGATAGTCCGGATGAAATTCCGGCCCTATATAGCATGATCGTTAACGATGGGTACCAGCTGGTTTCCGGATGGAAAAAGGTAAGGCGCGATCCCTTATCGAAAACAATACCTTCGCGACTGTTCAACTATGTCACGCGAAAGTTGTCGGGTATCAAGTTGCACGACTTCAACTGCGGCCTAAAAGCTTACGCCGGCACGGTGGTGAAAAATATCTCCGTGTACGGCGAGATGCATCGGTATATCCCGCTGATCGCCAAGTGGGCGGGCTATACCCGCATCGGGGAGAAGGTGGTGGAACACCGGCCGAGAAAATACGGCCGAACCAAGTATGGGTTTCGCCGACTCATCACCGGCTTTCTTGACCTGGCCTCGGTTCTTTTTGTTGGAAGATTCCGGCAAAAGCCCATGCACTTTTTCGGCACAATCGGATCGGTGTCGTTTTTGATCGGGTTCATCTTCACGGTGAAGTTGTTTGGCGAGAAAATGTATTCCCTGTTTGTGTCCGGCGTCCCTGTAAAGCGCGCCATTACCGATCAGCCGCTGTTTTACCTCGCGCTCGTCGCGCTTGTAATTGGCTCACAACTCTTCCTTACCGGATTCCTGGCCGAACTCCTCTCGCAACAATCGGTTTCAAAAAAAGATTACCTTATCTCTGAAAAGATCGGCTTTGCCGACGAACAATTCATTACTACCGTGCCCTCCCCAACACGGAGCGTACGCTGAACTGAGTAGTGAATGAAAACACCCAGGTACTCTGTTATCATCCCGGTTTACAATCGCCCCGGTGAGGTGGAAGAACTGCTGCTTAGCCTCACGCGGCAGCGACAACGCGACTTCGAAGTGTTGGTCGTTGACGATGGCTCAACCCAACGATCCGATACGGTCGTCGATAAGTTTCGCGGCAAGCTCGATATCCAGTATTTTTTTAAGCAAAATTCGGGTCCGGGTCCAACACGCAATTACGGCGCGGGACACGCGCGAGGAACATATCTCGTCTTCTTCGACTCTGACTGCATCCTTCCCGAACACTACTTTGAGGCGGTGGAGGCTGCCCTGACATCGCGAAAACTCGATGCGTGGGGTGGACCCGATCGGCCAACGGACGACTTTACCCTTCGGCAACGCGCAATGGGCTATACCATGTCGTCAATCCTCACAACAGGAGGGATACGCGGCGGCAAGAGGCACCTGGGTTGGTTTCAGCCCCGCAGTTTTAATATGGGAATTTCTCGCGTCGTGTTTGAACAGCTTGGAGGTTTTGCATTCGACCGCTTCGCAGAAGACATTGAACTCAGCATCCGGCTGAAAAAATCAGGCTTTCAATCGGGCCTCATCCCTGACGCATACGTGTACCATAAACGCCGTAATACATTCTCGCAGTTTTATCACCAGGTGCGGAACTTCGGCAAAGGCCGTGCGCTTGTCGGTCAACGCCATCCGGGCGAAATAAAGCTCACACACTGGTTCCCAACGTTGTTCGTTGCAGGCGTGATTGCATTGCCTGTCATTTATCTGTTTGCTCCGCTTTTAGGAACGGCCCTTGCGACGGGACTGGCGTTGTATCTCGTCGCAATATTTCTTGATGCATTGATAACGAGTAAGAATATTATCGTCGCGCTTCTTTCAATCATCGCAGCCGTTATTCAGCTGTGGGGATACGGCGTAGGTTTTTTCAGGCAGTGGATGAAGGGCCCTTCGGCAAGCTCAGGGACTGCTTGATCGGCAATCGGTAAATCACTCCAGGGCAACCAACATCTGCACCGACGGTCTTCCAAAATCAGAAAACAACCTCGCGAGCAATCGCGATTTTTCCCGAAGGATCTGATCTTTTTGAAGCAGTTCGGCGACGAAGGGGCGCTCGTAGTCCGTCATGATGAACGCCATGAGTTCAGCGCGGTCTTCTTCATCGCCGGTGAGAGAGTAGCGGTTGATGAAGCCGCGATGCGGATTCACGGGGGAGTAAAAGTCTGTGCCATGGGTAAGGTACTCGTTGTACGCGTCAGCGCCGCCATTGCCGTAACAAAATCCATCACCGTTGAGCAAGATCCATTCGTTCCAGTCGAACGTCATGTTCTTCCACATAGAGTACTCCGTGAGGTGATGCAGTTCGTGGTGCATCACGTGCGCGAGGTATCGCTCTGAACGGATACGGAATGCCCCGTTCACAGACAGGTAGAGTTGATTGCGATATGGATCCGGAATGGCCGCACGGGGCTGTTCGCAGTAGGTAAGATCCGTCACCAGTACGAGCGTATGTGCGTGCGATTGCTTGAGGTAGCCCCCTGGGTATTTGGAGAATTCGCGGGCGACGAGCTCGAGATACTTAAGCAGTTCATCTTCGTCCGCAGGCGTCCGGTATGAAATCGCTCCCCACGAGTCGCGCACCGGCTCATCGGTTATAATCGTTACGCCGAGCTGTTCCCCCACTTCCCGGATGCGGCACCGCAGGTAATCCTCATCGGCATAATCTGCCGGCCTGCCACCCACCAGGAGAGGCAAAACTCCGATTGCAAGTATGCGGAATAGAGTAGATCGCGCCTTCATGCCTGCCCGTGAATCTCTATCTATAAAGATAGCCATTACCCGGGGGAAGGACAACCCCTGAAGCAGATGCTCCTGCGTCGCATCGCTTCAGGGGGGTTATTTGGCGTATGCTACGCTCCTCATTTCCCGTATCACGGTCACCTTAATCTGCCCGGGATACTGCATATCGCGTTCGATCTTTTGAGAGATGTCGAAGCTGAGTTGGCTTGCGCGTTCATCACTGGCCTTTTCAGCATCCACGATGACGCGCAACTCGCGGCCTGCCTGGATAGCATAACATTTTTCCACACCCTCGAAGCTGAGCCCCACTTCCTCAAGTTCGCGGAGCCGCTTGATGTATTGTTCCATTACTTCGCGACGTGCGCCGGGACGTGCACCGCTGATGGCGTCGCATGCCTGTACGATAGGAGCGATGATGCTGGTCATCTCGATTTCGTCGTGGTGCGCACCGATCGCGTTGCAAACCACGGGGTGCTCCTTGTATTTCTGAGCGAGCTCCATGCCTACGATGGCGTGTGGTTTTTCCAGTTCTTCAGGCCACACCTTGCCGATGTCGTGCAGCAATCCTGCACGCTTTGCCTGCTTCACATTGAGACCCAACTCTGATGCCATGATGGCGCAGAGGTTTGCCACTTCGCGGGAGTGCTGCAGCAGGTTTTGCCCGTAGGATGAACGGAACCGCATGCGACCGACCATCTTGACGAGCTCCGGGTGGAGGCCGTGAATGCCCAGGTCGATAACCGTACGTTCACCGATCTCGACGATCTCTTCTTCGATGTTCTTGGTGGTCTTGTTGACGATTTCTTCAATGCGCGCGGGGTGTATGCGGCCGTCCTGCACGAGACGGTGCAGTGACAGTCGGGCAATCTCGCGCCGAACCGGGTCGAAACCGGAGATGATGATCGCTTCCGGAGTATCATCGACAATAATTTCTACGCCGGTTGCTGATTCCAGAGCGCGGATGTTGCGGCCTTCGCGACCGATAATTTTTCCCTTTATATCGTCGCTCTCAATATTGAACACCGATACGCAGTTTTCGATGGCGTGTTCGGTTGCCGTGCGCTGGATCGTTTCAATAACAATCTTCTTGGCCTCCTTCGTAGCGGTGAGTTTGGCCTGTTCCATGATGTCCTTGATGTAGCTCGACGCCCTGGTTTGGGCTTCATCTTTAAGGGAGGCGATAAGTTGCTCGCGGGCTTCTTCGGCGGTCAGCTTGGAGATGTTTTCCAGGATCTGGATTTTCTGCTGATTGAACTTGTCGAGGTCTTCCTTGCGCTTTCTCACGTGTTCGAGTTGAGCCGCGAGGTCGGTGCGCATGTCGTCGAGTTCTCCTTCCCTGCGTTTCAGGGCTTCCAGTTCCTTGTTGAGTGCCTGTTCCCGTTGCTTGAGCTTCTGTTCGTTGCTGATGATGAGGTTTTTCTTGCGGTTCGATTCTTCTTCGAACTCGCTCCTCATCTTGAGGATCTTTTCCTTTGCTTCGAGAATTTTATCTTTCTTGATGTTTTCAGCCGTGATCTCGGCTTCCTTGATAATCAGCTGTGCCTTTTCTTCCGCTTCGCGTTGTCTCTTCCTGAGCTTGCGACGATACAGCACGTTACTGAGCATCAGGCTAAGTATGATGGTAGCCACGATGCCCGCAACTACGGTTATGACAGTAGTTTGCATAGGTGTTAAGTTGGGTTATGAAAATAACCCGGCGCGGGCAAGGCCGTCTTGGAAGGGCTGGAGTGAAGCTATAAAATAGACTGCGAGATCAGGTTATTAAGCTGGTTGACCTTTTCAAAAACAGTTTGGTCAATGCCTTTCTGGGTTTCCTCGACCGCCATCTTGTCTATGAGGCAGTCGAAGGCAACCATTGCTAAAAGGTCCTGCTTGTCCTCGATTCCAAATTGCTCCCTGTAAGATCTTAGCTTTTCGTTGATGAGTTTCCCTGCAATTCTTATTCTCTCTTCATCGGCACGCTTAACCTTCATGGGGTACTCGCGATCACCTATCTTGATCTTGATAGAAAGCTCCTCCATCTTACCGGTTGCTTGCATTATCTACTTAAGTGAGCGATGCACTTGTCTATCTCTCTAATGTATTCGTCCACTTTTTTCTTCAACTCCGGAACACTTCCGTCTTCCGGGCGTAAACTATCTGCAAGTTTACTTATTTTCAGTTGATTATGAAAACCGGCGATTTGCTCGTCCCTGAGCTTCAAGGCGGCCTTAAGTTCCTGATTCTCTGCTTTGAGGCTCTTAACCTCTTCCTTCAGGTTCCTGTGCTCGGCGATGAGCATTTGAATTTTGCGCTCCAACCCGTTGAGGTTGGCTTTGAGTAATTCCTTGTCCATGTACAGCATTTAAGATATACAACATGGGCCAGCTGCCCATATTGGCCAACTAATAACTTATTTTCTGATTATAGCGCCTAATTTCTGCTCGAAAGCGGCCATCAGGCGGTTCATGGTCTTTTCAATCTCCTGGTCAGTCAGCGTCTTCTCTTCATCCAGCAAGGTGAAGCCTATCGCATACGCCTTCTTGTCCTTTGGTATCTTGTCTCCCTGGTACACGTCAAACAATATGACAGACCGCACCAGTCGCTTCTCTGTTGCGCGAACAAGACTCTCAATTTCTGCGAAGGTAACCCGCCTGTCGAGCACAAGCGACACATCCCGCCTGACTTCGGGGAACTTCGGTACATCCTTGATTACGAACTTAGGGGATGCACTTTGGAAAAGCAAGGCAGTTTCAAGTTCTGCATAAAATAATTCCTGCTTGATACCGAATTCTTTCAGTATCGCATTCTTCACTTTTCCCAACCTGGCAAATTTCTTTCCCTGAAACTCCAGTGCCGCGCCATACTCAAACATTGGATCGTCAAGCGTCACCTGCTTTGTCCCTTCCAATCCCGAGCGTGTCAGTATGTGTGATACCTGTTGCGCAAGATCGAAGTACGTAACGCTTTTCGATTCGCGTTGCCAGTTCTCTGTTTCGAGCAAGCCCGTTAGATACAAGGCGAGCCGATCCTCTTCCCGGTATGTTCCGTCTTTCTTGTAATAGATTTTCCCAAACTCGAACAGTTTCAGATCGCGTTGCTTGCGGTTCAAATTATAAGCACACACTTCCAGACCGGTAAACAACATGGTCTGCCGCAATATTCCCTGCTCTTCGCTAAGCTTGTTCAGCATCTCTACCGGTTCTCCTTCAAACGACAGGTTAAACTTCGATTGATATGCCGGGTTGGTCAGCGAGTTGGTCCATATCTCATAGTACCCGTTCGCGGCGAGCATGCTGGCAATGTTCAGCTGAAAACTGTTGATGTCCCGTTCCGGGAATTCCGCCAGATAGTCCGTCCGGGCGACGTCTGAAAGCTCAATGTTGTTGAAGCCGTATATTCTAAGGATCTCCTCGACGACGTCCGCCTCCTGGATGACATCCACCCGATAAGGCGGTACTGAAACCGTATATTGATCAGCCTGTTCATCCATTACCTTAATGTCCAGGCGATCAAGGATCGACACGATCTCCTTGCGGGGAATTACCTTACCGATGAGCCGGTTAACGTTCCTGTCGCGCACGAGAATCTTCCGATGCGCTACTGGCTGCGGGTAGATATCGACAATGTCAGACGTAATCCTTCCGCCGGCAAGCTCGGTAATCAGCAAAGCAGCGCGCTTCAGGGCAAAGACGGTCCCTTCCGGATCGGTACCCCGCTCAAAACGGAACGAGGCATCGGTTCGCAACTGATGGTGCTGCACCGTCTTCCGGACATAGTCCATCGAGAAGCATGCACTCTCCAGGAAGATCCTTTTGGTTGAGTCTTTTACACCGGACTTCAACCCGCCAAACACGCCTGCGATACACATCCCTTCCTCCGCGTTACAAATCATGAGGTCAGAGTCGAGTAAGGTGCGTTCACGGCCGTCCAGTGTGGTAAAGCGACTGCCTGCAGGAAGAGTGCGCACAATCACTTTGCCGCCGGTGATTTCATCGGCGTCAAACGCGTGCAGGGGCTGACCCAGTTCGTGACACACGAAGTTGGTCACGTCGACAACATTGTTGATCGGGGTTAGTCCGATTGACCGTAGCCGCTGCTTCAGCCATTCTGGCGATTCACCCACAACGACATCGCTAATGGTCAGGCCGGAATAGCGCGGGCAGGCTGTCGTGTTTTGAACTTCAACAGGAATTTCGAGACTGCGATCGTGTACCCGAAAACCTGACACGTCGGGCAACTTCAGCGCGCGGCCTGTAACGGCACGAATGTCACGCGCGACACCCACGTGCGACATGGCATCGGCACGGTTTGGCGTAAGTCCAATCTCAATCTGATAATCCGTCGTCAAGTTGAAGTATTCAGGCGCGGGTGTTCCCGGCTTTGCCCCCGGGTCCAGTACCATAATGCCTTCGTGGTTCGTACCAAGCCCAACCTCATCCTCCGCGCATATCATTCCCTCAGAGGTTTCGCCACGTATCTTTGTCTTCTTGATTTCGAATGGTTCGCCACCTGTCGGGTAGAGTGTGACGCCTGGTAACGCAACGAGCACTTTTTGACCGGCAGCAACGTTGGGTGCGCCACATACAATTTGTCGCACGTTGCCATCGCCAACATCTACCGTTGTAAGTGATAGCTTATCTGCGTTGGGATGCTTCACACACGTCAGTACTTCACCAACGACTAAACCGCGAAGACCTCCGCGGATGGTTTCATAAGGTTCAATGGATTCAACCTCGAGTCCCGTCCCTGTAAGCATCTCCCCAAGCTGCTCGGGCGACTCGGAAATGTCTACATAATCCTTCAGCCAGTGGTATGAAATCGTCATCGGCTAAAGCTAGCAAAGTAAGGATAATAAACAGTAAACCTCCTGCGCAAAAGTTAAACCATTCGGCGACTTTTACGCCGGGTTGTTTGAACGCGGTTTAATCCACATAATTATCCACAAACTGTGCACACTGCGGACGTAGTTATGCACAATTAACGTACAAGCTTTTCAAACTCTTTTTGGGAAACGTTTAGGATTCCGGCATCGGGAAGTCGTCGTGTCAACTCGCGCCAGTTAGGGTCTTTTTCATAAATCTCACGCAGCATGTCCGCGGCCTTGTTTGTTTCCCCGCGCGAAGCAAGCCCGATAGCCGTCCAGTATTTCATTTCCAGATTTTCCGGAAACATTTTCATCGCCACACCATAGGCTTCCAGTGCCGCCTTCATATCGCCTTGCTCGATGTGGTAGTCACCAAGGTTCATGTAGGTGTATGCGCGATGCACACGCAGAAGTCGTTCAAGTTCTGCAATGGGTTCATTGGCATCGTCAACGCGAATATCAATGAGACGGTCTTCCCACGGTCGGCCTGATGGCTGACCGCGCACGACCAGAAGTGCGGCTGATTGCTTACCCCGAATGTCGCCGCCCGCCGCCTGCGCGGCTTTCAACACTTCAACAAGACGTTCGGCAAGAGGCAGCTCGTCATGTTCCAGCCAGGCTGCTTTCATGGCAGGGACTACGCGCTCATTGAGCATCATATTGGCCTGAATGGAAAAGCCTTCGCCACTTTCGTGGCTCGCATAGGCAATACAATCCTCGCCGGTGTGAACCGCTACGCGTCCCTGGGCATCCAGCAGAGCTACTTGCCTGACCTTCCTGCCTTCGTCGTCTGCAAGAAGCCTTTGCAGCGCTGTGGCCGGATCCACGCCCTGGCGCATCAGCTCCAGCCCACGCGGACCAAACGATACGTTCACCAGCGACTGTGTGGCTACAACGCCGACGCCGGCCTCTCCCCATGACACCACGGTGCCGACGCTGAACCAGTGGCTTTGTACAGCGACACCCATTTCACCAGTACGCGCATCCCGGGCAACAATAGAAAATGTGTGAGTCAACGGCTCGCCTTTGCGGTAGGCCTGTGCGTTGCCTGACAAGACCGCTGACAACCCCAGGCCGAGGATTAGTAAGGTTTTCATTTGTAGTTCTTTTCGCCTGCTCGTATGGCAATATCGAGAAGATTTTCGCTGGGAGGGAAGGGACACGAATACGTGTCATTGTACGCGCAGTACGGATTGTACGCTTTGTTGAAGTCGAGTTCCACTGTCGCCGCACCCGGTACTTTCTTGACATCAAGGTAGCGTCCTGCGCCGTACGTTTCTTCAGCACTTGTCCTGTCGCCAAAGGCCAGAAAGAGGTGTCCCTTTTCGGGACCATCCATAATTTCAAGAATGAGCAGACGATTCTTGCGGTCGTCCATATCAAAAGCTGCCCACGCATATTCCAGATAGCGTGCTTCCTTGCCGTCAGAAGTTGCAAGTGTTCTCACCTTTCGCCCCTCAATGGGATGCAGCGTGGCTACGATACGGTACCGCTCGTCCGGGGGAAAGTACTTGAGGCCGGTAAACGGTTCGTCCAATGTTGCAAAGGGAGATTCCTCCGACGTCTTCATGTAACGGTCCTTCTCCTCCCTTTCCTTTATGATCTGGTCGTAGTATTGCCGGGAGGAGCCACCACCCATTGAGTAAAGGATGATCGCTGCCAGGGCTACTAAAGCGATCCCTATAAGAATTGTTTTTGGTTTCATGGACGCATTGGCGCGTGATGGAATGCCAAAGGTATCTCAAGTTGACGATCCCACCATTGAATGGAATCCCGTCTCTCCAAATATAGATCCATGAATAACGGGATGCCAGTGTCCGTTACGTCTCCTGGCGCGTTTGCCAGTATGCAGATGGCTATGCGGTCTTTCGGATAAATGGCTACTTCGCTCCGGTAGCCGTTGACGTATCCGCCGTGGTAGATGAGGGTGTCATTCGGAAACTGAAGTATACGCCAGCCCAATCCGTAGTAGTTGTTCTTGATCCGTCCAATCTTGCGATACGCACGGTTCCGTGATGCCGCCCGCACGAAAGGCTTGTAAAGGGTATCCAGTGACGCCCGCGAGATCACATGCGGTTTGTTGCCGAGCATCGCCTGCATCCACTGCGTCATGTCCTGGATGCTGGCGTTGATTCCACCGGCGGGCGCGACGTTATAATATTTGTCCGAAATGGCAATCTCTTTCCACTGCCTGTGGCGACGCAGGTGAGGATGTGCAACGTTGGGATGATACAAGATGCCTTCGTATGTAGCAGAAGCTTCGCGCATGGTAAGCGGTCGGAAGATTTTTTCTTCCAGCATCTGTTCATATGTCTTTCCGGTGGCGGCATGGATCACTTCACCGATCACGCTGAAGGCGACGTTCTGATAGCTGTACAGTTCCCCAACAGGTCCGTCGTTTACATCTTTGAGGCGCGCAATCATCTCCTTGAGTTCCATCCCATCTTCCACAAGTGTGGTGTATGTGTGATAGGGGAGTCCTGTCGTGTGCGACAGCAGATGGCGGATGGTGAGTTGTCGTGTGTACTCCGGCGACTTCAATTGAAAATCGGGAAGGTATTTGACTACGGGATCATCCCAGTGCACCACATTCTCCTCAACGAGGATCGCGGTCAGCATTGCCGCAAAACATTTTGACACTGATCCAATGCGAAATACCGTGCGGTGGTTAACGCTGTCGCTGCCGCCGATGGATTTAACGCCGTATCCCTGTTGAAAGATTACTGTCGTATCGCGGATAATGGCAACGGCTGCACCCGGAATGCCGGTGTCATGCATGAGTTCGCGTATGACGTCATCGTACGCGTTCAACAGTTTCTCGACATACGGATTCTGCGGGAGTACACGGACCACAGGTTTGGTTTCAGCGACGACGGTTGGCGTCTCGTCACCGCCGTACCATGTAGCAACCACTACGGGCATGGCCACCAGGAGTAAGCCAAAGAATATAATTTTGCCTCGTTTCGATCTCATTCGCACACTTTAAACACCCCAAAAACTTATCAGGCCACACCACCTTCTGAGGGTACAACTTAATAAGGTTTGGGGGATGATACAAAAGGGAATCGGCGACCGGGAGAGCGGTTGGATTAGCGATTAGCGATTGGCGATTAGTGATTTGAGATTTGTGCTTGCCTGAATAGGGTTGACTGTTTTTATCGTATAGTGTCTACTCGCTGTAGACCACTTGTGTAACCGCTCGTGAATTTAACATTTCTGTCTTTTA